>NZ_JBHMCY010000063.1:0-27336 GCF_042430725.1 Streptomyces cinereospinus
GGGCGCGGGCGCCGGGCCGGGGCCGGGCGGGCCGCCGCGGGCGCGGCGGGCTCCGCGGCGGGCTCGGGCACCGTGGGCTCCGGTTCCGGTTCCACCGCGTGCCGGGACAGCGGGAAGTCGGGGGCCTTCATGCCCTTGGACTTCAGGCGGACGAGGCGGTGCCCGGCGGCCTGCTGCACGCTGAGCCCGCAGTCGTCGCGCCCGCGCACCATCGCCAGCAGCTCCTCCTGCACCGGCTCCGGGTCGCCCCAGGTGCCGTAGAGCTTCTGCGTGCTCAGGCAGATCGGGCGCAGCCCCCGGCTGAGCACGGCCTCCCAGGCGGCGACGGAGACGCCGGGGGTGTGCTCGGAGCGGAAGTCGTCGAGGACGACGATCCCGTCCGGCAGCAGGACATCACGCGCCGCGCCGATGTCGTCGTACACGTGCTCGTACAGGTGCGAGCCGTCGATGTGCACGAACCGGCAGGTGCCCGGCTCGACCTCGCCGGGCACCAGCGAGCTGGGGCCCTGCACGACACGCGGGAGTGCGTCGTGGAAGGAGAGGTAGTTGGCCTCGAAGACCTGGCGGGTGAGCGCGCTGTACGACTTCGTCGACTCGGCCCGGTTGGCGTCGTCCGGGGCGTCGCCCTCGAAGAGGTCGCACACGGTGTACCGCTCGCCCTCCTGGAGACGGCGGCCCAGGAAGATCGCGCTCTTGCCCATGTAGACCCCGACCTCCAGCAGGTCGCCGCGGACGCCCGCAGCCTCCTGCCGGGCCAGGAGCCAGTCGAAGAGCACCTGGTCGAGTACGGGGAACCAGCCCGGCACGTCGTCGAGCCGGCGGGGCCGCGGGGGCGCCTCATGTGCAGTGGTCATGAAAGACGAGCACTTCCTCGTTGGGGTGGTCCGGTCAGCAGCTGCCCGGCGCCTGCCCGGGTGGACACCCCGTCCAAACCCCCGAGAAGGTGATTACCGGGTCAATCACCTACGTACCGTACGCGGTCCTGGCCGCGTCCGGGGCACGAACGGCGCTATGCCGTGTGAACGATTGCCGGCCCGCTTCGGCTACCCCCGACCCGGGCCGAGTATGGCCGGAGTCCCGCGCTCGCCCTCCCCGCCCGGCCGGCTTGGCCGTCGGGGCGGATGGGGAAGACGCCGGCGTCGTGCGGAAACAGGCCGCCGGGGACGCGCGTCTGCGGGCGTCCGGCACGAACCGGGTCGGCGACGGCTCCGTCGAGACCCCGGCCACGGAAGCGGAACCTCAGCCCTTCACCACGCGCCGCGCCCTCGACGCCCCGGCCAGCGACCGTCGCAGCAGCGGGGTCGCCCATTCCTCCACGTACCGGTTGAGCAGCCAGGCCAGCAGCAGCATCAGCGCGACGGTGCCGGTGACGGTGACCGAGGACGACAGCCCCAGGTCCTGGTGCAGGACCTTGATCACGACCCAGCCCAGGTGCTCGTGGACCAGGTAGAACGGGTAGGTCAGCGCGCCCGCCACGGTCAGCCACCGCCAGTCGGCCCAGCGCAGCCAGCCCAGGGCGACGGCGAGGACCGCGGCGAAGCCGAGGGTGACGATCAGGATGATGACGAAGGACGAGCGGTAGGAGAACTGGTCCGGGGTCGACGGGTGCCACAGGTTGTCCACCGCGTAGTGCTGTCCGGTGAGCCAGCTCACCGCCACGATGCCCCAGGCGGTGACGTCCCGCCGGTCGCGGTGCAGCAGGTAGATGCCGATGCCGCCGATGAAGAAGGGCGCGTACTCGGGCATCAGCACCAGGGACAGCAGGGGTTCGCCCGAGGCCTGGGCGATGGCCGCGGCCAGCGTCCACACCGCGCAGAACAGCACGATCCGCCGACGGCTGGCGCCGGGCAACACGATGAACAGGGCGAACAGCGCGTAGAAGCGGACCTCCACCCACAGCGTCCAGTCCACGCCGAGGACCCGCTCGGCGCCGAGCGGCTCCTGGAGCAGGGTCAGGTTCAGCAGCGCGTCGCTCGGCGACACCGCCGCGTAGGCCACGCCCGGCAGTGCGAACACCACCGTCACCAGGACGACCGCCACCCAGTACGCGGGCAGCAGCCGCGCGACCCGCGAGGCGAAGTAGGAGCGCATCGACCGGCCCCAGCCGCTCATGCAGATGACGAAACCGCTGATGATGAAGAAGATCTGGACCCCGAGGCAGCCGTAGGCCAGCAGCGAGTGCATCGTGGGGAACTGGAACTTGGGCGAGGAGCCCCAGGCCTCGGTGACGTAGCCGCCCCGGCCGCCGTAGTGGTAGCCCGCCACCATCAGCGCGGCCAGCAGCCGCAGCCCGTCCAGGGCCCGGAGCCGGCCGCCGACGGCCCTGTCCTTCGTGCCCTTCCCCGCTTCCCGCTCCGGCGGCGACGGGGCCTGCCCGGCCGGTGCGTTCGTGAGCGCTGCCGTGCCGGACTGCGCTGTCGTCGTGCTCACGACCGTTTCGGTCACCCTGACACCCCTCGTACCGCTTCCGCGGGCCGTGCCCGGCGCAGCCGGTGATCGAAATGCGCCGGGCCGAAAAGAACGAATGTACGCGTCAACATTACGGGTGGAATGGGCCCTCCCCCGCGCAGGAGAGGGGCGATTCGCTCACCGGTCCCCTGTAGTTCATCTCTCGGCAAGGAAAGAGGTCAGCGAGAGGCTGCTGTGAGTTCGATATCACAGTTTGCATATCCCAGCCCCGAAGCCCCAGCCCCGACGACCGGTCAGAAGCCCGCAGAAAGCCGAACGGCCGCCTTGCCGAGGTAGCTGAGACGTCTCACCCGCCAGGTGCTTGTCCATGGCGTCCTTGATGCCCGGCCAGTTCGGGTCGCCGAAGTCGTCGAGCACCGCGATCGCGCCCGGCGCCGCTGTCTCCTCGGCCCACTGAAGATCCGCGAGGACGCCCCGGCCGAGTGGTCGCCGTCCACGATGATCACGCCGTAGCTGCGGTCGGACACGGCCGCACGGGTCTCCGCGTCCTCCGAGAAGCCCTGCCGGATGCGGGCGGCACTGCCGGCCTGTCCGGCCGGCGCGAGGTTGGTGCGCACGGCGTGCTCGTCGACCGGGGTGCCGGTCGGGTCGGGGCAGGAGAGGGTATGAGGGAGCCGGCGTGCGACGGCGCGTGGTGCGCCGCACGCCGGGTTCACCCGTATCGCGGGGGCAGGAGGGTGCTCAGCGGGACCCGCGCGGCCGCGCGGGTCCCGCTCAGTCGGACTTGAGGAGCCGCGCCGAACGGTTGCCGAGCTCGATGCGGATCGACTCCTTGCGGGCGAGCTGCCGGATGGACCGGCCGCGCGTCCCGAGCAGCGCCGCCACCCGGGCGACCTCCGACCACACCCGGGCCCGCTCGCCGCCCGCGATCGCGGCCGCCGACAGCAGCCGGCACGCCTCCTTGACGTCACCGCGCCGGGCCCGTATCTCGGCCATGCCGATGAGCACGTCCACCGGCTGCCTGCGCCGCAGGATCTCCGTGCCCACGCGCAGTGCCTCGTCGTCCTTGCCGGCCTTGAAGTGCCGGGCGAAGTCCTCGGCGAGATAACGGCCGTGCCGGGAGAGCACCGCGGCGAACCGCCGGGCCGACTTGCTGTCGTCACCCTCGGCGGCGCTGTCGGCGGGGAGTCCTTCCTCGTCCCGGTCGTCATCGTCCTCGCTCAGGGCGCTGTCGACCGCGAGGCGGGCGTCCTCGCCCGGGCCCGGCAGCCCGAGCGCCGCCGTCATCCGGGCGGTGAAGGCCGGGATGTCGAACAGTTCCTCGACGTCCTGGTACTCCTCCTCGGAGACCTCCTCGCCCAGCACGCCGCGCAGCGCCTCCAGGGCGGCCTCCGGCGTGTACGCGTCGAAGGAGCGGTATCCGGGCACCCCCTCCAGCACCTCCCGGGAACCCACCCGGTGGTACGTGACCGTCCGCAGGCGCTGCTGCACGGCCTCGACCACCGACAGCGGCATCGGATCGTCGACGCTGGAGAGGAAGAAGACGTCGGAGGCGGCCAATTCCTCGCGCACCCGGTCGCGGGAGAGCGCTCCCATCCACTCGACGCGGTCCGAGATCAGCGTCGAGGGACCGATGCGCCAGGTCTTGTGACCGATCCACGCGAACTTCCACGGCAGGCCCCGGGTGTGCGCCAGTTCCGCGACGCGCGAGAACAGGTCCAGGCCCTTGCGGTCCTGCATCGAGCCGACCATGACGATGCGCGGCTCGGCGCCCGGGGTGCGCCGGGCGCGGGCGCGGTGGGTGTCCTGCGGAACGGTGTTGTAGATGACCACGGGGTCGTTCACGCCGAGCTGGCGGAACATGTCGGCCTGTGCGGTGGAGACGCACAGGACCTTCATCTTCGGCAGCACCTTCAGCATCTCCGCGTGGCGCAGCGCGTGCTGCTCGCCCTCGAAGTTCATGACGTACTCCGTCTCGTGCGCGTAGAGCACCACGGAGCGTCCGACGGCGTGCAGCGCCTCCACCAGGTCGTTGGCCAGCGCGGAACGCCAGAACGGCGCCAGGCTGTTGAGCAGCACGACCTCGGCGCCCTCCAGGTCGGACAGCACGTCCTCGGCCCGGGAGTAGACCCCGAGGTCGAAGTAGCGGACGTCGACCGGGCTCTGGGCGAGCAGCGACTGGGTGTAGGTGAGGACGGGGATCGCCACGCCGGTGACGTACGAGAACCCCAGGCCCAGTACGGCCAGGGAGCGCGGCCGGCGCTGCCGTTGCTGGACGGCGCGCAGGGCGCGCTCGGCCCGTGACAGGTCCGCGGCGGTGCCGCCGGCCGGGTCCGCGGGCCGCGCGCCGGCCGGCCGCTCGGCCGGCACCGCGGCCTCCTCGATGTGGCGCACGACATCCTCGGCGACGTCGTCGTTGAAGGTGAGGAAGTGCTCCACCGGCTCGCCGTGCGCGTTGGCGATGAACTTGCCCGAACGCTGAAGGTCGGCGACGACGTCGACGAGTTCCCCGACGGTGCCGACGTTGCGCAGCAGGGGGTGGTTGACCGTGGGGAAGACGATGTTCAGCGCGGGCGGGCTGAACAGGATCAGCGGGGTGCCGGCCCGCAGCGTCTGCAGGTAGGTGGTGGAGAAGAAGGTGACGGCGAGGTCGTAGCCGTCGAGCGCGGCGGCGTCGAGCAGCGCCGTCTCCTCCAGGACCGTCACGCCGGGCAGCGTGCGCAGCCAGGTGAGGTGTCCCTCCAGCGTGGAGGGGTGCGGCTTGATCTCCACCTCGCCGAACTCGGCTAGCGCGGCGCACAGTTCGCCGAGCTGCTTGCGGTGCTCTCCCTTGGAGAGCTTGCGCTGGTCGGCCAGTGGCTGGTCCAGGATCACGACGCGCAGGGCCTCACCGGGGCGCTTGGCGTGCCGGTGCGTGGTGGAGCGGGCGGCGCGCAGCAACGCGGGGTCGTCGCTGTGCGAGAGCGCGCCGGTGATGTGGACCGGCGGGTCGGCGTCGGCCGTGCGGAACATCAGGTGGTGCGCCGTGGCCGGGCCCCACACGCAGACCGCGGCCGGGGAGGAGGAGCCGTAGTACCAGTTCTGGTCGCGCAGGCCGGCGTCGGTCTTCTTGAAGTGGAAGTCCAGGTGGCCGTCCTGCACGAGGACCAGCGGCAGGCTGCGGCGCAGCGCCTGGGCGACCCGGCGGCCGCGCTGTGACTGGTCGTTGAAGAACACCAGCCGCTCGATGCGCTCCTCCTCGACGAACGCCCGCACGCGCGCGCCCAGTTCCTCCAGGAACTCCTCGTTGCTGAGTGCCTCGTCCACGGCGAAGAGGTTGCGGACCGCCGGACCGTCGAAGCGGGCGGCGGCCTCCTGCTCGATCCACTCGGCGACGCGCCCGTCCCGGTCGGCCGTGACCAGATGGAAGGAATGCGTCTCGGCCTTGCGGGCCCGCATGATCTCAGAGGCGAGCCCCACGCCGTTGCGGTTCTCGACAAACACAGCGATACGCATAGAAGTACCAGTCCACTCCGACTACTTGAAGGAGAACGGAAGGCGCCCTGATGCGGGGGGCCTCAACAGTTCCGGAGGACCGGGCATACCTTCGTATGGGAATCAGATAGTGCCCGGCACTCCTGGAATTCGAACCCAAGTAGAACTCTGAGTGAACTGTCCGTGACTTTTATATGGTCAGCACCTGGTTGGTCGCTGGTCAGCGGCTGCCCAGTGGCTGGTCAGTGCCTGCTCAACGGCGGACGGCCTTCTTGAGCGCCCGGGCCCGCCGCACCATGCGCCGGGCCGCGGAGTTGCGCGGCAGAAACGCCAGCCGCGCCGGGATGCCGCCCGGCAGGCCCAGCGAGGTGAGCCGGCGCTTCTTGAAGTAGCGCTGGGTGCGCGGCCCGAAGTGCTGGGCGAGGAACCGCTCCGCCGCCGGGCGCAGACTCGGGTAGATCTGCGGCTGCATGGTGAACCCGAGGGTGTCGACCAGGCCGTCGAGCAGCTCGCCGGAGAGCCGGTCGCCGTCCTTGGCGCCCTCCAGGGCCGGCAGCAGCGCGTCGGCCAGGGCGACCGGCACCCGGTTGCTGTTCTGGTACGGCGTCAGCCGCTCCAGCAGCCGCTCGGTGCCGATGCGGGCCACCGGCAGGTCGTAGAGCGCGGACGCGGTGAACAGCGCGGTGGAGAAGCAGCCGACGACCAGCGCGGGGCGTGCCTTGGCGAAGATCACCTCGGCGAGGACGGGGGTGTCCAGCACGGTGAGGCCGACGCCGAGCCGCTCGGCCTCCGCCTCCAGGGCGAGGCTGTAGCGGGCCGGCGCGGTGGGGTGCGGCTTGAACACGATCGCGCGGTGACCCCGCTGGACCGCCCCGCGCATCATCCGCACGTGCAGGTCCTCCTCCTCGGCGGGGGAGAGGATGTTCAGCGCGGACAGGTACTGGCCGAGCAGCAGGGCCGCGTTGTCGGGGAGGCCGGGCAGGTCCCCGGCGGCCCCGGTGAGGCCGCTCATCACCTTGAGGAAGGCGTCGGTCGGCACCAGCTGCGCCGGCACGCCGAACTCGGTCAGCAGCAGCGGGGTGAGGCCGGGCACCAGGTCCAGGTGGAGCAGGCGCCGGATGCGGGTGCCGACCAGCGGGTCGAGCTTGTTGCGGGTGGGGCCGTAGCTCATCAGGCCGTCGGCGTAGACGTGCACCGGGGCGCCGGTGAAGATCTGGGCCAGGGCGAGCGAGGGGTTCACCTGGACGGACTCCACGACCAGTTCCACCCGGTCCTCGCCCAGCCCCCACAGCAGCCGCAGGTAGCGCTCGAACAGCGGCAGGTCGTCGGGGCGCGGCTGCCAGGCGCCGGGGTGGAACGGGCGGATCGCCTCGTTGAACGACAGCACCTCGTCGAAGTGGTCGCGCAGCGTGCCGAAGCCCGGCATCTCGTCGACGGCCGGGGTGGTCTCCGGCGTCGCCGAGTTGTTGAAGACCAGCAGCACCCGCCGGTCCGGCTCGGTGAAGCAGTCGGAGTCGATCGCGGCGGCGAGCGTGGCCGCGCCGTACAGCGTGGAGACGCAGAAGATCTGGGTGGTACGGGACATCAGGCAGCCGCCTTCGCTGTGGTGATCCGGCGCCGTAGCCGCCGCAGCTTGGCGGCGCGCCGCAGGTCCATCGTGTCGAGTACGTCGCCGAGGGCGTCCTGGGGCATGCGCTTTATGGCCGCCGCGGCCATGATCCGCAGCTGCCTGGCCACGGACGGCTCGAACTTCTCGATCTCCGACAGGTGGTGGGCGATGATCGCGCAGTAGGTGCGCACCGCCTTGGGCAGCAGGCGGTCGGCGTCGCGGTCCGCCGCCGTCTCCTCGACCACCTGGTCGAAGGCCCGGATGAAGTCGAGCTGGCGGACATCGCCGATCTGCGTGAGCGAGCCGGCCACCCCGCGCCGGTAGAACACGCCGAGCAGGCCCACCACGGCGAAGGACTCCGCCTCGCGGTGCAGCTTCCAGATCCACGGCCGGTCCTCGGCCGTGCGCAGCCCGTCGGTGAAGTGCAGGAGGCCCTTGTCCAGCAGCCGGCGGTGGAAGGCGCCGGCCCAGGCGTAGGGGTAGTCCACCGAGGTCGAGCGGTCGGCGGGCAGGATGGCGTCGCGCGGGTCCAGCACCTCGTCGCGGCGTCCGACGGGCGCGCGGTGCACGGTGCGCGCGCGGTGGGTGGCCTGGACGTGGTCGGTGCGGACGAAGTCGCAGCCCAGCTCCTCGATGGCCGCGACCAGCTCGGTGTAGTAACCGGGGGCGAGCCAGTCGTCGCCGTCGAGGAAGGTGAGGTACTCGCCGGTCGCGGCGTCGAGGCCGGTGTTCCGCGCGGTGGCCAGCCCTCCGTTCTCCTCTCGGCGGATGTAGCGCACCTGGGCGACCGCGGAGAGTTCTTCGGCCGCGCGTTCGAGAATGGCCGGCGTCTCGTCCTTCGATTTGTCGTCGACCAGGATGAACTCGAAGTCCGGCCGGGCATTCGCGCGAAGGCTGCGCAGGTTGTCCGGGGCGTATTGCTGCACGTTGTAGAACGGCACGATCACGGAGAGCTTTGGCACCTGCGAAAGCGTAGGAGGCGGTCCCGCAGGGGAACTTTCCGGTGAGGGTACGGAGGGTGAACTCAATGTGTCGGAACGGTGCATCCCGTGTACTTCCTGGGCTTCGGCGAGCCAGTTCGGCTCTCGGTGGGTTGCTGTTAACTTTTCGTTGAGGCGAGGTTGGCCAGTAACTAGAAATGGCTTCCTAGCGTCTTGGACGTGCCACCAAGTACAACGAAGCCCACGCGGATCGCAGTACTCGCCGACTCGGACACCCGCTGGAAATGGGGTGCGCTCACGGCGAGCCGTATCGCTCCGGGCCCGTCCATGGAAGCCGGACCGCGAGGCGAGACGCAAGTCGCCCTCGCCCTGGACGGATTCCTGCTGCGCGGCCGCGCGACCCCCACGCCCCGCCAGCTGGCGGAAGTGGGCGTGCGCGCCGACTCGCTGACCGAGGTGACGGCCGTCGAATTCCTGCACACCATGGCGCGGGAGTCCTACGACGTGCTGGTGCTCTCCCTGGTCGGCGGCGGAGTGCAGGCCATGCTGCACGGCCTGAAGCGCGTGTGGGAGGACCGCGAGAAGCGGCCCGTCGTGGTCACCGGCTACGTCGGCGTCGTCTACGAGAAGCTCGCCGACGGTCTGCTGCTGCGGCACGGCGCGGACCTCGTCCTCGCCAACTCCCGCCAGGACGCCGAGCGCTTCCGCGCGGTGTACGACGGGGTCGGCGCCGACTCCTCGGCGGTCACCGAGGTGGCACTGCCGTTCCTGGGCGGCGCCAAGTACACCGGCGAACAGGACCCGTACACCGTGGTCTTCGCCGCCCAGCCCTCGGTCCCGGCAAACCGCAGGGACCGCACCTACCTGCTCGACCGCCTGGTCCAGCACGCGCGGCTGCACCCCGAACGCGAGGTGCTGCTCAAGCTGCGCTCCAAGCCCGGCGAGCACACCACCCACATCGAGGAACTGCCCTACCAGCGGCTGGCCCAGAAGCACGGCGAGCTGCCCCCCAACTTCCGGCTCGTCTACGGCAACATGGGCGAGGTCCTGGACCGCACCGACCTGCTCGTCACGGTCAGCTCGACGGCCGCGCTGGAGTCGCTGCACCGCCGGATCCCCACCGCCGTCCTCACCGACCTCGGCGTGCGCGAGGTGCTCGGCAACCACCACTTCGTCGGCTCCGGCTGCCTCGCCTCCTGGGACCAGCTCGACGCCGGGCACCGGCCCGCGCCGGACGCCGGCTGGGTGGCCCGGCAGGGCGTCGCCGCCGACGGCGGCTCCTACGAGACCGCCTTCGACGCGGCCCGGAAGCGGATCACCAAGCTGCTCGGGCAGCCCGCCGGACTGCCGCCCCTGACGCCGTACTACACGCCGGCGACCGCCCCCGGCTACCTGCCCGGCATCCTCGCCCGGCACCACCTCGGCCCCGACGGCACCCCGCTGCCCGGTGCCCCCGCCCACGACAAGGAGCCCGGACCGGTGCGGCAGATCGTGCGCCGCGCCGCCCGCGGCGCCTACCGGCACGGCGTCCAGCGGGTCGCGCCCGTCATCCGGCGGATGGGGGAGCTGTGAGCCGCACCAACCCTGCTCAAGGAGTAGTTCCCATGTCCAACCCGGAAGCGGGCCAGGGCGCGACGGTGCGCCGGGTCCTCGCGGTGATCCCCGCGCGCGGTGGCTCCAAGGGCGTCCCCGCCAAGAACCTCGCCCCGGTCGGCGGTGTCCCGCTGGTGTCCCGCGCGGTCCGCGAATGCCTCGCCTCCCGGCTGGTGACCGACGTCGTCGTCTCCACCGACGACCAGGCCATCGCCGCCGCCGCCCGCTCGGCCGGCGCCGAGGTCGTGCTGCGCCCCGCCGCCATCGCCGGTGACACCGCCACCTCCGAGGCCGCGGTCCTGCACGCCATGGACGCCCACGAGGCGCTGCACGGCTCGCCGGTCGACGTGGTCCTGCTCGTGCAGTGCACCAGCCCGTTCGTGGTCCGCGAGGACATCGACGGGGTGGCCGGCGCGGTCGTCGAGAACGGCGCCGACACCGCCGTCACCGTCGCGCCCTTCCACGGCTTCGTCTGGCGCGACGCGGACGCCGAGGCGGAGGCCGACACCGTGGTCACCGCCGCCGGCTCGCGCAGCACCGGCGGCGGCTACGGCGTCAACCACGACAAGGCGTTCCGCCCCCGCCGCCAGGACCGCCCCCAGGACCTGCTGGAGACCGGCGCCGCCTACGCGATGGACGCGGCCGGCTTCCGGACCCACCAGCACCGCTTCTTCGGCCGCACCGAGCTGGTGCGCACCGACCCCGCGCGCGTGCTGGAGGTCGACGACCCGCACGACCTCGCGCGCGCCCGCGCCCTGGCCCCGCTGTTCGACGCGGACCGCCCCGGCGCCCTGCCGACCGCCGCCGACCTCGACGCGGTCGTACTGGACTTCGACGGCACCCAGACCGACGACCGGGTGCTGATCGATGCCGACGGACGGGAGTTCGTCTCCGTGCACCGCGGCGACGGCCTGGGCATCGCGGCCCTGCGCCGCAGCGGCCTGCGGATGCTCATCCTGTCCACGGAGCAGAACCCGGTCGTCGCCGCCCGGGCCCGGAAGCTGCAGATCCCGGTGCTGCACGGCGTCGACCGGAAGGACCTCGCGCTGAAGCAGTGGTGCGAGGAGCAGGGCATCGCGCCGGAGCGCGTGCTCTACGTCGGCAACGACGTCAACGACCTGCCGTGCTTCGCCCTCGTCGGCTGGCCCGTCGCGGTCGCGAGCGCCCACGACGTCGTACGCGGCGCCGCACGCGCGGTCACCACCGTCCCCGGTGGTGCCGGCGCGATCCGAGAGATCGCCGGCTGGATCCTCGGACCCTCTCTCGACTCTCTCGACCCTTTCACCCAATAAGGAAAGTTCCTGCCATGAGCACCCACACCCGCCTGCGCACCTTCGGTACCCGCGAGGTCGGCCCCGGCAAGCCCGTCTACATCTGCGGCGAGATCGGCATCAACCACAACGGCGAGCTGGAGAACGCCTTCAAGCTCATCGACGTGGCCGCCGAGGCGGGCTGCGACGCGGTCAAGTTCCAGAAGCGCACCCCGGAGATCTGCACCCCGCGCGACCAGTGGGAGATCGAGCGCGACACCCCCTGGGGCCGGATGACCTACATCGACTACCGCCACCGCGTGGAGTTCGGCGAGGACGAGTACGCCCAGATCGACGCGTACTGCAAGGAGAAGGGGATCGACTGGTTCGCCTCCCCGTGGGACACCGAGGCCGTCGCCTTCCTGGAGAAGTTCGACGTCCCCGCCCACAAGGTCGCCTCCGCCTCCCTCACCGACGACGAGCTGCTGAAGGCGCTGCGCGCCACCGGCCGTTCGATCATCCTGTCCACCGGCATGTCGACGCCGAAGCAGATCCGCCACGCGGTCGAGGTCCTGGGCAGCGACAACATCCTGCTCTGCCACGCCACCTCCACCTACCCGGCGAAGGCCGAGGAGCTCAACCTCCGCGTGATCAACACGCTGGAGAAGGAGTACCCGAACGTCCCGATCGGCTACTCCGGCCACGAGACCGGTCTGCAGACCACGCTGGCCGCCGTCGCCCTCGGCGCCACCTTCGTCGAGCGCCACATCACCCTGGACCGCGCCATGTGGGGCTCCGACCAGGCCGCCTCCGTCGAGCCCCAGGGCCTGCAGCGTCTGGTGCGCGACATCCGCACCATCGAGGCCTCCCTCGGTGACGGCGTCAAGAAGGTCTACGACTCCGAGCTGGGCCCGATGAAGAAGCTGCGCCGCGTCCAGGGCGTCGTCGCCGAGGCCGAGATCGCCGCCGCGGCCGGCGAGCCGGTCCAGGTCTGACGCCCCGGCCGGCCCCGGCCGGCCCCGACAACCCCACAACGCCCTACGACGGGACGGTCGCAAGCCGATGAGCCCCCGCGCCGGGAATGCCGGCCCCCCCACCCTCGCCTTCGTCGAGAGTCCGGTACAGCTCCTGAACGTGCTGGAGTGGGCGCACGTCCACGCCCCCGGCGCGGGGCTCACCCTCGTGGTCCTCTCGCCCGTCGATCCGATGACCCGCGGCCAGCTGCGGCGGATGTCGGAACTGGCGCGCGAGGAGGGCCACGAGGTCCGCTGGGAGGAGGCGCGCGGCGGCGCGTCGGCACCCTTCCGGACGATCGGCGGGCTCATGGGGCCGCTGCGCCGCGCGGAACGGATCGTGATGGGCGATCCGTTCTCGCGGTACGTCCAGCTGCTGCTGACGATCACCCGGGCGCGGGAGCTGGTGGTCGTGGACGACGGGACGGCGACGATGGAGTTCGTCACCCAGCTCGCCCGCGGCGAACGCCTGGTCCGCTGGCATCGCCGGGGCGCCCGCCCCGGCCCGCGCGACCTGCTCTTCGCTCCGGTCTCGTCCGCCGCCAGGCGCCGCCTCACCCCGGGCGGGGACCGCCGGGCCGAGGTGTTCTCCGCCATGCCGATCGAGGAGACGCCGGGCGGCGTCACGGTCACCGCGAACACGTTCGCCTGGACCCGCGCCCGCTTCGGACCGCCGCGCATCACCAAGGGCGCGGACATGGTCGGCACGTCGCTGGTGGAGACCGGCGTGGTGGACGGCGACCGCTACCTGGAGGCGGTGCGCGCGCTCACCAGGACGCACGGCGCCCGACGCTACTTCGCCCACCGCCGCGAGAGCGCCGAGAAGCTGCACCGGCTGGCGGTGGAGACGGGCCTGGAGGTGGTCCGCCCCGACCTGCCCCTGGAGCTCATCGCCCGCCGCGGCCCGGTGGGCCGCACCATCCTCAGCTTCCCCTCCACGGTGGTCCACACCCTGCCGCTGGCCCTGGCCGGCACGGACGTCCGCGTGGCGGTCTGCGACATCGACCCCGACTGGCTCACCCGGACGGCCTCACCCCGCGCCCAGGGATTCCTGGACGGCGTGACGGGCACCGCGCGGGACGTGCACCGGCTGTCGGCGGTGCAGGCGGTCTAGTGCCGCGGCACTGGCCTGCCGGGCAAGGGCCTGTCGTGACGATCAGGCCGGTGTCGCGGGGCCCGGCGGGGGCCGCGCCGGATCAGGCCGGGCCCGCGGCCCCGGTACTCGCCTCGGCGGGCTTGCGGGCCAGCAGGAAGGCCCGGGGGAACTTCTCACCGTCCACCGGCTCCCGCAGCACCCGCGCGTACGGCTCCAACCCGGCCTCGACCAGCAGCCGCGCCACCTTTTCGGGCGTACGCCAGTGATAGTCCAGCGCGATCCCGTGCCCGAACCGCTCCGTCAGGTGCAGGCGGCCGTCCGCGTCGGCGGCCTGGAAGCCCAGCAGCACCGGGGCACCGGGCCGCAGCACCCGGTGGAACTCGGCGAACGTGCCCGGCAGGTGCTCGTCCGGCACATGGATGATCGAGTAGAGCGCCTGGACGCCGCCCAGCGCCGCGTCCGGCAGGTCCAGCCGGGTCATCGTGCCCACGTGGAAACGGAGCGCCGGGTACGCCCGCCGGGCCAGCTCCACCATCCGGGGCGCCAGGTCCACGCCGAACACCGGAACGCCCAGGTCGTGCAGGAGCGCGGTGCCGTGCCCGGGCCCGGACCCCAGGTCGGCGACCGGGGCGGGGGAGTGCGCGCGGGCCAGCTCGGCGAAGGCGCCGACCACGGCCCGGTCGAAGGGGACGCCGTCCAGCGCCTTGGGGAAGCGGGACGCGTAGTCGGCGGCGATGGTGTCGTACGAGGTACGGGTGGCCGCGAGGAACGCGGTGGTGTCCGGATCGCTCACGGTCGCGCACGCTACCGGCCGGCCGCGAGCCGTGGGGGTCCGTCAGGTGAACGGAAGCGCGCGGGTGGGGCCGGGCGTGGTATGCGTGGAGGAGAGGGTGGTACTCGTGATCTACCCGATCCCAAGGAAATCGGGCGAGCATACCCACCCCAACCGATACCTATGCGTCCGGCGGCCAGTTTTTCTTCCTTCAACGGGCTGAACTTTTGTTGATCGCGGGTCAGTTGGCCACCCGGGCGTCCTACCCTTCAGAGGGTGAAGCAACTGATGTCACTGGAGTCCGACGCCGACCTCCTCGGAGCGGCCGGAGCGGCGCCAGCCGCCCTTCCCGGCACGCTCCCCGAGCCACTGCGTGCCGAACTCGTCGCGTTCCGGCGTGACTTGCACATGCACCCGGAGCTCGGCAACCAGGAGTTCCGTACGACCGCCGCGATCAAGGCCCGGCTGGAGAAGGCCGGCCTCCGCCCGCGCGTACTCGCCGCCGGCACCGGACTCGTCTGTGACGTCGGTGTGGACGGGGACCAGTGGCGCGGCGGACCGGAGATGCTCGCCATGCGCGCGGACATCGACGCCCTGCCCATCCCGGACGCGAAGACCGAGTGCCCCTACCGCTCGACCGTCCCCGACCGGGCGCACGCCTGCGGCCACGACGTGCACACGGCCGTGGTGCTGGGCGCCGGGCTGGTCCTCGCCGACCTGCACCGGCAGGGCCTGCTGCCGCGGCCGGTGCGGCTGGTCTTCCAGCCCGCCGAGGAGGTGCTGCCCGGCGGTGCCGCCGACGCCATCGACTGCGGGGTGCTCGACGGGGTGCGGCGGATCGTCGCCGTGCACTGCGACCCCCGGGTGGACGCCGGCCTGATCGGCCTGCGCGAGGGCCCGATCACCTCCGCCTGCGACCGGCTGGAGATCACCCTGGACGGCCCCGGCGGCCACACCGCCCGGCCGCACCTGACCACCGACCTGGTCACCGCCGTCGCCCGCGTGGTCACCGACGTGCCGGCGCTCGTCGCGCGCCGGGTCGACACCCGCAGCGGCCTGGCGGTGACCTGGGGCCGTATCGAGTCGGGCCACGCGCCGAACGTCATCCCGCAGCACGCCGAGCTCGCCGGGACCGTGCGGTGCCTCGACATGACGGCCTGGCGGGAGGCCCCGGACATCGTGCACGCGGCGATCGACGAGGTGGCGAACCTGCACCGCGCCAAGTCGGAGATCAACTACGTCCGCGGGGTGCCGCCCGTCGTCAACGAGCCCGGCGTCACCGAACTCCTCGCCGACGCCATGACCGCCCGCCGCGGCCCCGCGTCGGTCGAGCACACCGACCAGAGCCTCGGCGGCGAGGACTTCTCCTGGTATCTGGAGCAGGTCCCCGGCGCCATGGCCCGCCTCGGCGTCCGCCCGCCGGGCGAGCGCACGGTCCGCGACCTGCACCAGGGCGACTTCGACGTGGACGAGTCCGCGATCGCGGTGGGCGTCGAGCTGTTCACGGCGGCGGCGCTGATCGACGGCGGCCGGTAGCCACCCCGGAGGCGCCTTCCGGTTGCGCCCCGCGGGCGGCGGGGGGCAGCCCGGTGCGGACGAGCGGCCGGTCCTGCGCCGAGCACGCCGGGATCGCCCCAGCTGCGTCATTGGAGCCGGTGGTTCACGACGACGTGACCGGCCACCGGCACGAATGGATAACGGCCACGGAGAATCCCGTTCCCAGGAGTGTCTACGCGCGTTAATGTGCGCCGAACCGAGCGCCCGCTGCGGGGCTTTGGAGAATGGGGAACTTCAGATGCGTCGGACATCCAACCTGACCCGCGTCGCGGTGGGCGTCGCCTCGCTCGCGCTGGCCGCCACCGCCTGCGGCGGGACCAGCACTGACAGCGGCGGCGACGGCGAGGGCGGCACGGAGGACCTGGGCCTCGCCATCGCGTACGACATCGGCGGCAAGGGCGACCAGTCCTTCAACGACGCCGCGTACGCAGGCCTGCAGAAGGCCGCGGACGAGTACGGCTACCAGACCACCGACATCGAGCCCACCGAGGGCGAGACCGACGCCGACAAGGAGCAGCGCCTGGCGTCGCTGGCCAGGCAGGGCTACAACCCCGTCATCGGTGTCGGCTTCGTCTACGGCCCGGCGATGGAGGCCGTCGCCGCGAAGTACCCGGACACCACCTTCGGCATCGTCGACTCCGTCGTCGAGGGCAAGAACATCGCCTCCCTCGTCTTCGCCGAGGAGCAGGCCTCCTACCTCGCGGGCGTCGCCGCCGCCAAGGCGACCAAGACCGACACCGTCGGCTTCGTCGGCGGTGTGGACATCCCGCTGATCAACAAGTTCGAGGCCGGCTACAAGCAGGGCGTCGCGGACACCAGCGGCGGCAAGGTCACGGTCCTCTCGCAGTACCTGACGCAGACCGCGGAGGAGGGCGGCTTCTCCAGCCCCGACAAGGGCAAGGCCGCCGCCGAGGGCCAGATCGAGAAGAAGGCCGACGTGGTCTACCAGGCGGCCGGCCTGTCCGGCCAGGGCGTCATCGAGGCCGCCGCCACGGCCAAGGTCTGGGCCATCGGCGTCGACTCCGACCAGTACCACCAGGAGGCGCTCGCCTCGTACAAGGACTCCATCCTCACCTCCGCGCTCAAGGACGTCGGCGGCGCGGTGTACGAACTGGCGAAGTCCGTCGAGAGCGGCGAGCCGCTGACCGGTGTCAAGACCTTCGACCTGAAGGTGAACGGCGTGGGCCTGTCCGAGAGCAACCCGCGGTACGCCGAGATCGCGGATCTGCGGGAGGCCGTGGAGGAGGCCAAGGCGGGCATCGTCGACGGCTCGATCAAGGTGAAGGCCGAGTAGTCGCCCCTCGCCCGACCAGGCCGAACCGGCAGATCCCGCCGAAGCGGGCGGATGCGTGGAGCACCCGCCCGCTTCGGCGTCCCCGGCGCCCGCCGGGCCGGTGCGAGGGGGCGGGGCGGCCACCTCGGCCCGAGTGGCGTTGGCCACGGCCGGACAACTAGGTGGACAGAAGGGGTTCTCAGGCTGGTCTACGCGCGTTAATCTGCGGCGAAGCCAGCGCCGACGCCGAACCGTACGGCGCCAGGCACCCCGGGGAAGTGCGGGCACGCCCCCACGCCGCCCGGCACGCACTCTCGCCGCACCGGTCACCGGCCCAGGTAGCTTCCGCTACGCGGGTCCCGGTCCGGCGCGCCGGGAGTACGCACCGGACGACGCGGGCACGCCCCCGCACGTCCCCGGACCCGCCAGTACGACAGGAGCACCACACATGCGCCGGGTTTCCCGCCTCGCGGTCGCGGGCGCAGCGACCGCCTCCCTCGCCCTCGCTCTGTCCGCCTGCGGCGGCACCTCGACCGAGAGCGGCTCGTCCTCCGACGGCGACAAGGGCCTCGCCATCGCCTACGACGTCGGCGGCAAGGGCGACCAGTCCTTCAACGACGCCGCGTACGCGGGCCTGGAGCAGGCGAAGAAGGAGTTCCGGTACGAGACGGCCGACATCGAGCCCACCGAGGGCGAGACCGACGCCGACAAGGCGCAGCGCCTGGCCTCGCTGGCCAAGCAGGGCTACAACCCGGTGATCGGCGTCGGCTACGCGTACGCGCCGGCCGTGCAGGAGGTCGCGGCGAAGTATCCCGGCACCACCTTCGGCATCGTCGACGACTCGCAGGTCCAGGCGGAGAACGTGGCCGGCCTGGTCTTCTCCGAGGAGCAGGCCTCGTACCTGGCCGGTGTGGCCGCCGCCAAGAGCACCGAGAGCGACGTCGTCGGTTTCGTCGGCGGTGTGGACATCCCGCTGATACACAAGTTCCAGGCGGGCTTCGAGCAGGGCGTCAAGGACACCGACCCCAAGGTCGAGGTCCTGGCCCAGTACCTGACGCAGACGGCCGAGGAGGGCGGCTTCTCCAGCCCCGACAAGGGCAAGACGGCCGCCGAGGGCCAGATCGAGAAGAAGGCCGACGTCGTCTACGCGGCGGCCGGCCTGTCCGGTCAGGGCGTGATCGAGGCCGCCGCCGCCAACAAGGTGTGGGCGATCGGCGTCGACTCCGACCAGTACCGGCAGGAAGCCCTCGCGCAGTACAAGGACTCCATCCTCACCTCCGCCACGAAGGACGTCGCGAAGGCGGTTTACCACCTTGCGAAGTCGGTGGAGGACGGCAAGCCGGAGACCGGTATCGTCAGGGGCGATCTGAAGACCGGCGAGGTGGGCCTCGCGGACTCCAACCCGAAGTTCGCGGGTGACGCCGAGCTCCAGGAAGCCATCGAAGCGGCCAAGGAGAAGATCATCAGCGGCGAGATCGAGGTCAAGAGCAGCTGACAAGCAGGTGCCGACCAGTCGGTAACCGCGGGTGACGTCCGCGCCACGGGGTGCGGGGAGCTTCCTCCCTGTACCCCGTTGTCGCGGGGCGCCGCCCCTTTGCATGCCGTAGGGGCGCTACGCGCGTAGACGACCCCCGTCCCCAGGAGAGTGCGCCATCAACGCGTCCAGCAGCCCTCCGGCCGGAGCGGCGGTCCACGGTCAGCCGACCGCCGTCGAACTCGCCGGGATCACCAAGCGTTTCCCGGGCGTCGTGGCCAACCACGACATCCACCTCGGTGTCCGCAAGGGCACCGTGCACGCCCTCGTTGGCGAGAACGGCGCCGGCAAGTCGACGCTGATGAAGATCCTTTACGGCATGCAGAAGCCGGACGAGGGCACCATCGCCATCGACGGTGAGCAGGTCACCCTGCACAGCCCGGCCGACGCCATCGCGCGCGGCATCGGCATGGTCCACCAGCACTTCATGCTGGCCGACAACCTCACCGTGCTGGAGAACGTGGTCCTCGGCAGCGAGAAGCTGTACGGCATCGGCGCCAGGGCCCGCCGCCGGATCCAGGAGATCTCCGACCGCTACGGCCTCGGCGTCCGCCCCGACCTGCTGGTCGAGGAGCTCGGCGTCGCCGCCCGCCAGCGGGTGGAGATCCTCAAGGTCCTCTACCGCGGCGCCACCACGCTGATCCTCGACGAACCGACCGCCGTGCTCGTGCCGCAGGAGGTGGACGCGCTCTTCGCCAACCTGCGGGAGCTGAAGGCCGAGGGCCTGTCCGTCATCTTCATCTCGCACAAGCTGGGCGAGGTGCTCTCCGTCGCCGACGAGATCACCGTCATCCGCCGCGGCACCACGGTCGGCACGGCCGTCCCCGCCGAGACCACCCCGCGCCGGCTGGCCGAGATGATGGTCGGCAGCGAGCTGCCGACGCCGGAGACCGCCGAGTCCACGGTCACCGACCGCCCCGTCATCACCGTCGACAGGCTGCGCCTGCAGGCGCCGGGCGGCAAGGCGCTGCTGGACGACATCACCTTCACCATCCACGCGGGCGAGGTCCTGGGCATCGCCGGCGTCGAGGGCAACGGCCAGACCGAGCTGGTCGACGCGCTGATCGGCCTCCGGCACGCCGACTCCGGCACGATCACGATGGCCGGCGAGGAGATCACCGCCTGGCCCACCCGCAAGCGCCGCGAGCAGGGCGTCGGCTACATCCCCGAGGACCGGCACCGCCACGGCCTGCTCCTGGAGGCCCCCCTGTGGGAGAACCGCATCCTCGGTCACGTCACCGAGAAGCCCAACGCCAAGGGTGTCTGGCTGGACCCGAAGGCCGCGCAGGAGGACACGCGCCGGATCATCGAGACGTACGACGTCCGCACCCCTGGCATCGACGTCACCGCCGCCTCGCTGTCCGGCGGCAACCAGCAGAAGCTGATCGTCGGCCGCGAGATGAGCCACCACCCGCGCTTCCTGATCGCCGCCCACCCCACCCGCGGTGTGGACGTCGGCGCCCAGGCCGCCATCTGGGAACACATCCGCGAGGCCCGCCGCGAGGGCCTGGCCGTGCTGCTGATCTCCGCCGACCTGGACGAGCTGATCGGCCTCTCCGACACCCTGCGGGTGATCTACGACGGCAGGCTGGTCGCCGACGCCGACCCCGCCGCCATCACCCCCGAGGAGCTGGGCTCCGCCATGACCGGTGCCGCCACCGGACACCTCGAACACGAAGAGCCGCCGGCCGGCGATCAGGACCGGGAAGACGAGGCCCGTTGATGAAGAAGTTCGACAAGGAGCGCGTGCTCCTCGCGGTGGCCGGGCCGGTCATCGCGCTCGCGGTGGCCTTCGTGCTGAGCGCGATCGTGCTGATCGCCTCCGGCAAGAATCCGGTCGAGCCGTTCGCCCTGATGTTCGAGCAGGCCACCTTCTCCGACATTCAGGTCCTGATCGTCAACCAGGCCTCGATGTACTACATCGCCGCCCTGGCGGTGGCCATCGGCTTCCGGATGAACCTGTTCAACATCGGGGTCGACGGCCAGTACCAGCTCGCCGCCATGATGACCGCGGTCGTCGGCGCCCACCTGAACCTGCCGGCCGTGATCCAGATCCCGCTGCTGCTCCTCACCGCGCTGTTCACCGGCGCCTTCTGGGCGGGCATCGCCGGCGTCCTGAAGGTCACCCGGGGCGTCAGCGAGGTCGTCGCGACGATCATGCTCAACGCGATCGCCACCTCCGTCATCGGCTACCTGTGGCTGCCGACCGTCTTCGGCGTCAAGGCCGGCAACAACAACACCACCGGCGAGATGCACTCCTCCGGCTGGGTGCCCGGCATCGACCTGGGCCCGGCCGGCGAGATCTACGGCCTGGTCCTCCTCGCCGTGCTCCTCGGCATCGGCTACTGGGTGGTCCTCAACCGCACCCGCTTCGGCTTCGACCTGCGCGCCTCCGGCGCCTCCGAGACCGCCGCCGCGGCCTCCGGCGTCGACCCCAAGCGGATGACGCTGACCGCCATGCTGATCTCCGGCGCCCTCGCCGGTCTCGCGGGCCTGCCGATCCTGATGGGCGACAGCCACACCTACAACCTCAACTTCCCCACCGGCATCGGCTTCCTGGGCATCGGCATCGCCCTGCTCGGCCGTAACAACCCGACCGGCATCGCCTTCGCCGCCCTGCTGTGGGCCTGGCTCGACGTCGCCTCCGACGAGCTGGACTTCCACGACTACGACAAGGAGATCGCGGTCATCATGCAGGGCCTGATCGTGCTGGCGGTCGTCGTCTCGTACGAGGCCGTCCGCGAATGGGGTCTGCGCCGCCAGCAGCGCCGCGTCGGCGCGGAACTCGCCGCCGGTCACGTGCTCGGCGCCCACAACACGAAGGAGGTGGCTGGCCGATGACCGCCCCCGTCTCCGCGACCGACGTCAACCAGCCCACGCTGCAGCCCGCGGCGCCGACCGGCCGCCGCCTGTCGTGGCCCGTCCTGCTGCTGGTCATCGCCGGAGCCCTGGCCCTGACCTCGCTCGTCCGCATCGTCACCGGCGCCGACGGCATCACCAACGTCAGCCAGATGTCCACCGCGCTCCAGCTCGCCGTGCCGATCGGCCTCGCCGGTCTGGGCGGCCTGTGGGCCGAGCGCGCGGGCGTCGTCAACATCGGCCTCGAAGGCATGATGATCCTCGGCACCTGGTTCGGCGCCTGGGCCGGCTTCCAGTGGGGGCCGTGGACCGGTGTCCTGGTCGGCGTCCTCGGCGGCGCGCTCGGCGGCCTGCTGCACGCCGTCGTGACCGTCACCTTCCACGTCAACCACATCGTCTCCGGTGTGGCCATCAACATCCTCGCCCTGGGCGCCACCCGCTACCTGGCCCCCCTCGCCTTCGAGGGGCACCCGGGCGGCTCCGCCAAGCAGTCCCCGGCGGTCGAGTCCCTCGGCAACGTCACGGTGCCGGGCCTCTCCGACGGCCTCAAGGAGCTGAACGAGCAGGGCTGGTTCCTGATCTCCGACGTCGCGGGCCTGCTCGGCGGTCTGGTCACCAACGTCTCCTGGCTGACCCTGATCGCCGTCGCCCTGGTCCCCGCCACCTGGTGGATCCTGTGGCGCACCGCGTTCGGCCTGCGTCTGCGCTCCTGCGGCGAGAACCCGGTCGCCGCCGAGTCGCTCGGCGTGAACGTCTACACGTACAAGTACCTGGCGGTCGCCGTCTCCGGCGGCCTGGCCGGCCTCGGCGGCGTCTTCCTCTCCCTCGTCGCCAACCCCTTCTACCTGGAGGGCCAGGTCAGCGGCCGCGGCTACATCGGCCTCGCGGCAATGATCTTCGGCAACTGGATGCCGGGCGGGCTCGCCGTCGGCGCCGGGCTGTTCGGCTACACCGACAGCCTCAACCTGCGCGGCGGCTCCGAGAACGTCCACGCCCTGCTGCTGCTCGGCGCGCTCCTGCTGGTCATCGGCGCGATCTGGCTGGCGATCCGCAAGAAGTACGGCAACGCCGTGATCACCCTGGTCATCGGTGCCCTCGTCTTCGCCTGGTACGCCACCACCAACGAGGTCCCCAACCAGGTCGTCGCCGCCACGCCGTACGTCATCACCCTCGTCGTGCTGGCCCTCTCCGCCCAGCGGCTGCGGATGCCGAAGGCGGACGGACTGCCGTACCGCAAGGGACAAGGCAAGTGACCCCCGACGCCGACTGGGAGGCGCTGCGCACGGTGGCCCGCGAGGCCATGGCCCACGCGTACGCCCCCTACTCCGGCTACCCCGTCGGGGCCGCCGCCCTGGTCGACGACGGACGCACCGTCACCGGCTGCAACGTCGAGAACGCCTCGTACGGCCTCGGCCTGTGCGCCGAGTGCGGGCTGGTCTCGGAGCTGCAGCGCACCGGCGGCGGCCGGCTCACGCACTTCACCTGCGTGGACGGCCGGGGCGAACTCCTCGTCCCGTGCGGCCGCTGCCGCCAGTTGCTGTACGAGTTCGGCGGCCCCGGCCTGCTGCTGGACACCCCGGCGGGCATCCTGCCGCTGTCGGAGATGCTTCCCCAGGCCTTCGGGCCGGGGCACCTCTCCTCGTAACTCCGTACGGCCCCTGCGATCCGGTCCGCAGGGGCCGTACTCTTCGCCATCCCCGGAAGGAAAGCCCTCATGGCCATGGACGCCATCTCCGTCATCCGCACCAAGCGGGACCGCGGTGAGCTCAGCGACGAGCAGATCGACTGGGTCATCGACGCGTACACGCGCGGCGAGGTCGCCGACGAGCAGATGTCGGCGCTCGCGATGGCCGTCCTGCTCAACGGCATGAACCGCCGCGAGATCGCCCGCTGGACGGCCGCGATGATCGCGAGCGGCGAGCGCATGGACTTCTCGTCCCTCGCCCGCCCGACCGCCGACAAGCACTCCACGGGCGGCGTCGGCGACAAGACCACCCTTCCGCTGGCGCCCCTGGTCGCCGCCTGCGGCGCGGCCGTCCCGCAGCTCTCCGGCCGCGGTCTCGGCCACACCGGCGGCACGCTGGACAAGCTGGAGTCGATCCCCGGCTGGCGCGCCCTGCTCTCCAACGAGGAGATGCTCCACGTCCTGGCCACCACGGGCGCGGTGATCTGCGCGGCGGGCGACGGGCTCGCCCCCGCCGACAAGAAGCTCTACGCGCTGCGGGACGTCACCGGCACGGTCGAGGCGATCCCGCTGATCGCGTCCTCCATCATGTCCAAGAAGATCGCCGAGGGCACCGGCTCGCTGGTCCTGGACGTGAAGGTCGGCTCCGGCGCCTTCATGAAGACCGTCGAGGACGCCCGTGAGCTGGCGTCGACCATGGTGGGCCTGGGCACGGACAGCGGCGTGCGGACGGTCGCCCTGCTGACCGACATGTCCACCCCGCTCGGCCTCACCGCGGGCAACGCCCTGGAGGTCCGCGAGTCGGTCGAGGTCCTGGCGGGCGGCGGCCCCGCGGACGTGGTCGAGCTGACGCTCGCCCTGGCCCGCGAGATGCTGGACGCGGCGGGCGTGAAGGACGCCGACCCGGCGAAGGCCCTGGCCGACGGCTCGGCCATGGACGTCTGGCGCCGCATGATCGCGGCCCAGGGCGGCGACCCGGACGCGCGGCTGCCCACGTCCCGCGAACAGCACGTGGTCACCGCGCCGTCCTCCGGCGTCCTGACCCGCCTGGACGCCTACGGCGTCGGCATCGCCGCCTGGCGCCTGGGCGCGGGCCGCGCCCGCAAGGAGGATCCGGTGCAGGCCGCCGCCGGCGTCGAGCTCCACGCCAAGCCCGGCGACCCGGTGACCGAGGGCCGGCCCTTGCTGACCCTCCACACGGACACCCCCGACCGCTTCGACTACGCCCTCCAGGCGATCGAGGGCTCCTACGACATCGCCGCCCCCGGCACGGCCTTCACCCCGTCCCCGGTGGTGCTGGAACGTATCGCCTGACCTCAGGTCTCCTCAGTCGGGTGCACGGGATCGGTGGACCACCACCGGTCCCGTTCGGCATGCTGGGACCGGTGACGACCGATGGGAGACCGCCGACTGACCGGGGTGTCTGTCGGACACTCGGCCTCGCACGCCCGGAGACGGGCAGCCTCTTCATGCCCGACCTGTGCGCGGTGCCGAGAGCCGCCCTGCGCCGTGGAACGCGTGTGCACGCCGGCGAAGCCGAACTCGTCGTCGAGGTCACGTCCAGGCGCAACGCGAACCACGACCGGGTCACCCCAGCACCGCCGCCACCCCCACCAGCACCGGTACCGAGACCACCGTCGACAGCAGGATCGCCTCCCGCGCCAGCACCTCGCCGACCCGGTACGTGCTCGCGTACGTGAACAGGTTCTGCGCGGCGGGCAGCGCCGACGTCACCACCACGTCCAGCAGCGCCGCACCCCGCAGCCCGAACACCCCCGCCGCCAGCGCCCAGCCGATCACCGGCTGGGCGACGGTCTTGAGGCCCACCGCCAGCAGCACCGGCGCCTTCTCCGCGCCCCGCAGCGGCAGGGTGCTGCCCCGCAGCGAGATGCCGAAGGCGAGCAGCACCGCCGGGACGGACATGTTGCCGATCAGGGTGAGGGGGTCCATCACCGGGCCCGGCACCGCGACACCCGCCGCCGACACCGCCACCCCGGCCAGTGAGCCCAGCGCTATCGGATTGCGCAACGGCGTCAGCAGCCGCTGCCACAGCGGCCGTCTGGCCCCTCCCGAGGCCAGGTCCAGCACCGTCACGGCGATCGGCGTCACCCCGACCAGCTGGAACAGCAGCACCGGCGCCACGAGGGACGCGTCGCCCAGCACGTACACGGCGATCGGGATGCCGAGGTTGCCGGAGTTGACGTACCCGGCGCACAGCGCGCCGATCGTCGTACGGCCCACTCCCCAGCGGCGGACGGCACCCACCGCCACGAACACCCCGGCCACCGCCGCCGTGCTCAGAGCCGTCACCAGCAGCCGCTCGGAGAAGACCACCGACAGGTCGGCCCGCGCGAGCGTGGTGAACAGCAGGGCCGGGGACGCCACGTGGAAGGCGAGCTTGGTCAGGACCTCCCGGCCCTGCTCCCCGAGGGAGCCGCGCCGCCCGATCGCGTAACCGACGCCGATCACCACCGCGATCACGGCGAACCCGCTCAGCACCCCCTGCACGGCGCCCCCTCGACGAGGCGGGGACACGCACGGGCGAGGACGGATGACCATGATCGATGCGGCATACAAGCAACCCTCGTCACCAGGCCCGCCGAGGTCAATGTGACGCCGACGACGCCCGCCGCGCGATGAGTTCGGCCCGCCCGCCCGGTCTACCGCACGTGGACGCCCTGACACCCGCGGAACTCGTGCTGGCCGGCCCCGTCACCCGGGACGAGGTGAGCGGCCTGTGCGCGGACGTGCGCGCCCTGCTGGAGGGCGGAGGGGCGTCGGTCGTGGTGTGCGACGTGGGCGGGCTCGGGCCACCGGGCCTCGGCGTCGTCGATCTGCTCGCCCGGCTCCAGCTCGCCGCTCGCCGCGCCGGGGGACGCATCCGGCTGCGCGACCCCGACCCCGCGCTACATGCCCTCCTCGACCTGGTCGGACTCCGCTTCGAGGTGGAGGGGCAGCCCGAACAGCGGGAACCACCGCTTGGTGTCCAGGAAGAAGTGGAACCCGGTGATCCGGCCCTCTGAGATCTCCAGCACCTGCACCGCCCACGGCGCGAAGCCGCCCGCCTCCGGGTCCGGCTTGTAGTGCGCGAAGCCCGGCAGGCCGTTGACCTCCACGTGCCGCAGCCGGGACCCCGCACAGGCGGAGCCGAGGGTGGTCATGAAGCCGGTGATGTCGGCCGGGCCGCGCAGCCACAGGTCGAACGGCGGCATCGTCATCACGGCGTCCTCGTGCAGCAGGGCGGTCAGCGCCGTCATGTCGTAGCCCTCGAAGGCGGCGACGTACCGCTCCAGCAGCTTCTGCTGCTCCGGGTCCAGCGGATCCGACACCGCCGCGTCGGCCCCCGTGTCACCCCGCTCCGCCAGGGTCGCGCGGGCACGCTGCAACGCGCTGTTGACCGAGGCGACCGAGGTGCCGAGCAGTTCGGCGACCTCACTCGCCTTCCAGGCCAGAATTTCGCGCAGGATGAGCACCGCACGCTGCTTGGGCGGCAGCTGCTGCAGCGCGGCCATGAAGGCCAGCCGCACCGACTCCTTGGCGACCGCGGCCTCCGCCGGGTCCGCGGTCGAGGGCAGCACACGGGCGTCGGGCATCGGCTCCAGCCAGGTGTGGTCGGGACGCGGGGACAGCGCGGCCTGGGCGAGGGGGGTCGACTCGGACAGGTCCATCGGCCGGGCGCGCTTGTTGCCCGCGTTCAGCATGTCCAGGCACACGTTGGTCGCGATCCGGTAGAGCCAGGACCGGATGCTGGACCGCCCCTCGAACTTGTCGAAGCCGCGCCAGGCGCGGACGAGCGTGTCCTGCACCGCGTCCTCCGCCTCGAAGGAGGAGCCGAGCATGCGGTAGCAGTACCCCGTCAGCTCGACCCGGTGTTTCTCCAGTGTGGCGTCGAGATCCGTCGCCGTGCCGTTGCCCATCGTCCACCCACCCCTGTGGCCGTTCCGTTCGCCGCACCCTCGCGTCCAACACTTCGGAAGCTACCGCAGCCCACTGACAACGGCCCCCGGACCAGCAATAGCCGCAGGTCAAGAGTGACCCGCCCGGCACCCCGGGAGACTGCGCCCACGGCGGGAGGCGACCGCCCCCGTGAGACGGCACCCGCGCACGGCGGAAAGGGACGGACGCCCCGGACGGCCCCCCGTGAGGCGCTGCCCGCACCTGCCCACGGCGGTAAGGGACAGACCCCCCGTGAGGGGGCACCCGCGTACGGCGGGAGGGGACGGACGCCCCGGACGGCCCCCCGTGAGGCGCTGCCCGCACCTGCCCACGGCG
>NZ_JBHMCY010000063.1:27433-30333 GCF_042430725.1 Streptomyces cinereospinus
GCGGTAAGGGACGGACGACCCCCCAGTGAGGGGGCACCCGCGTACGGCGGGAGGGGACGGGCGCCCCGGACGGACCCCCTGTGAGGCGCTGCCCGCACCTGCCCACGGCGGTAAGGGACAGCCCCCCCTGTGAGGGGGCACCGCGTACGGCGGGAGGGGACGGGCGCCCCGTGAGGGGGCACCCGCGTACGGCGGGAGGGGACGGACCCCCCTGGGGCGCTGCCCGCACCCGCCCAGGGCGGGAAGGGGACGTGCCGGGGGGTGTCCGCCCGCAGCGGTTGGCGCGTCAACCCGGGTACGTCGGTAAGCAACCGATTCCGCGCCGTTCCGAGGACGGACACCCCCCGGCGCGGCCCCGACCCACCCACCGGCCGGCAGCGCTGCAGCAAGCCCCCCGAACCCGCGCGGGCCGCCGCAGGCACCCACCCCCACCCGCTAGGCCCTCCGAGCAGCCGCCCGAGACCCCACCGCAGTGATCCCCACAACCCCCGCCACGGCCAGCAGCCCAACCCCCACGGTCCCGCTCCAGCCCCCCGCGTGGAAGGCCATCGCCCCCACCGTGCTGCCCACGCTGGACCCGACGTAGTACGCCGACTGGTACAGCGCGGAGGCCTGCGCCCGCCCGTGCGTCGCCGTCCTGCTGACCGCCGACGACGCCACCGCGTGCCCCGCGAAGAAGCCCGCCGTGATCAGCACCAGCCCCACCAGCACCAGCACCAGCGAGTCGGCCAACGACAGCAGCAGCCCCGCCGCCGTCGTCCCGCCGCCCAGGTACAGCGCCCCCCGGCGCCCCAGCCGCCCGACCAGCCGCCCCGCCGTCGACGCCGACACCGTGCCCACCAGGTAGACGAGGAAGATCGACCCCACCACACCCTGCGGCAGCCCGAACGGCTCCTCTGTCAGCCGGTAGCCGATCACCGTGTAGACGCCGCCGAACACCGTCATGAACAGCGCCCCGATGCCGTACAGCCGCCGCAGCAGCGGATCGGCGAGATGCGCACGCACCGTACGGAACAGCACCCCCGGGCGCAGCGACCCCGCGACGAAGTGCCGCGGCGCGGGCAGCAGCAGCCGGAACGCGACCGCGCAGCCGAAGGCGACCACGCCGAGCGCGCCCACGGCCACCCGCCAGCCCCACTCCTGCGCGACCCACCCGGTGATGACCCGGCCGCTCATCCCGCCGACGCTGTTGCCCGCGACGAACAGCCCGATCGCCGTGACCAGCGCCTTGGGCCGGACCTCCTCCGCCAGATACGCCGTCGCCGAGGCCGGCAGCCCCGCCAGCGCAGCACCCTGCACCGCCCGCAGCGCGACCAGCGTGGTCAGCGACCCGGCGAACGGCACCAGCAGCGCCAGCCCCACCGCCACCGCCAGCGACGCCGTCATGACCGTCCGCCGCCCGAACCGCTCGGACAGCGCGCTCATCGGGATCACGAACAGCGCCAGACCACCCGTCGACACCGCCACCGTCCAGCTCGCCTCGCTCGCCGTCACCCCGAGGTCCCCGGAGATCAGCGGAAGCAGGGCCTGGGTGGAGTACAGCAGCGCGAAGGTGGCCACCCCCGCGAGGAAGAGGGCGAAGCTCATCCGGCGGTAGCCGGAGCCGCCCGGGGTCATACGGGAGTCGACGACGGGAACGGAAGGAGCGGCGCCCACGGTGGTGGACGCCCCGGTACTGGCGGGAGTCATGCTTCGACGCTACGGACGCCCTCGCTCATCCGTCCAATGCGCGGAATCCCCATAATCGTTCCCATGGTGCATCAACAGAGCTCACAGCCCCGGCTGTCACCGACCAGTGACACAGAAGACATCGTCACACTCCTCGCCCCCCGCCTCGCGCACTTCGCCGGCGTCGCCCGCACCGAACACGTCACCCGGGCCGCGCAGGAGATGAACGTCCCCCAGTCCACCCTGTCCCGCGCCATGGTCCGCCTCGAAAAGGACCTGGGCGTCGACCTGTTCGCCCGCCGCGGCCGCACCGTCTCGCTCACCACCGCCGGCCGCACTTTCCTCGCCTCCGTGGAACGCGCCCTCGCCGAGATCGAGCGGGCCGCGGACGAGGTACGCGCCGACGCCGACCCGGCCACCGGCAAGGTGGCGTTCGGCTTCCTGCACACCATGGGCGCCGAGACCGTCCCCGGCCTGCTGCACGCCTTCCGCGCGGACCACCCCCGGGTCCGCTTCAGCCTGGTCCAGAACTACGGCGAGGCCATGCTCGAACGCCTCCGCGCCGGCGAACTCGACCTCTGCCTGACCTCACCCGTCCCCGACGCCCCCGACCTGGTGGCCCGCCGCCTGGACGAGCAGAAGCTCCGCCTCGTGGTCCCGGCCGACCACCGCCTGGCCGCGCGCCGGCGCATCCGCCTCGCCGAGGCCGCCGACGACACCTTCGTCACCCTGGAACCGGGCTACGGCCTGCGCCGCATCACCGACGCGCTCTGCCGGGAGGCCGGCTTCAAGCCGCGCATCGCCTTCGAGGGCGAGGAGGCGGAGACCCTGCGCGGCCTGGTGGCCGCGGGCCTGGGCGTGGCCCTGCTGCCGCCCCCCGCGGTGGCCCGCCCCGGCGTCGTGGAACTGACGGTCACGGCCCCCCGCGCGGCCCGCGAGATCGGCGTGGCCTGGCTGGAGGGCCGCCCGGACACGCCCCCGGTGGCGGCGTTCAAGAAGTTCCTGCTCTCCAAAAGAGGAGGCTTGCTGCCCACCTGAGCCCCGAAGCTCACCGCCCTTGAAGCTCACCGCCCCCGAGATCCGCCGCCCCCGAAGCTCACCGCTCCCCGAAACCCACGGAATCCCGGGACTCACCGCCCCTGAAGCTCACCGCCCCCGAGATCCGCCGCCCCCGAGGCTCACCGCTCCCCGAAACCCACGGAATCCCGGGACTCACCGCCCCTGAAGCTCAC
>NZ_JBHMCY010000063.1:30431-45157 GCF_042430725.1 Streptomyces cinereospinus
ACCGCCCCCGAGATCCGCCGCCCCCGAGGCTCACCGCTCCCCGGAATCCACGGAATCCCGGGACTCACCGCCCCTGACGCTCACCGCTCCCGAAATTCACGGAACCCCGGGACCCACCACCCCCGAAGCTCACCGCCCCCTACCGCCGCAACGACCGCCCGAACCCCGCAGCCAACGGCATCCGCAACCCCAGCGGCGGCGGAGCGGCCAACGCGTCCTCGACAGGCCGCGAGAACCCCCGCCCGAACAGCACCCCCAGCACGAAGTCCTCGGCCAGCGCCAGCACTTCGTCCCGATGCTGCCGCAACCCGTGCCCGTCCGAGTGCACTTCGAAGCGGCACACGTCCCGGTTGACCTTCTTCACCCGCGCCGCGTACCGGAACGACAGCTCGGGATCGGTCCGCTGGTCGTTCGTCCCGTGCACCACCAGCACCCGCCGGCCCACCAGCTGTTTCACCGGTTCGGGCGACGCCGCCACATCGTCCTCCGGCAGCCAGGGGGCGATCGCCAGCACGGAGCTGACCGCCTCGTGCCCGCCCGCGTGCAGCGCCGCCCGTCCGCCCATGTCGAACCCGGCGAGGCAGACCGGGACGTCGCCGTACCGGCGCACCGCCTCGTCCGCCGCCCAGGCGGCGTCCCGGGCCAGATGGGCCTCACTGCCGTTCCAGCCGCGGTAGCGGTAGTGCACGACATGTGCGGCCAGTCCCTCCGCGCGGCCCGCGCGTACCAGACGGCGCCCCAGCCCCTGGACGGACGCGGCGGCGAGCAGGGGGGAGGGTCTGCGGGCGGAGACCGCCTCGCCGCCGGGCAGGAGCAGCACCACGCCGCTCACCGCCGTCGGTTCCGGGCCGAACGCCCGCCCCAGCCGGGCCGCGCGAACCGGCGTCGCTTGCTGTGCCATGACAGAACAGTGTCAGAAGCGTCGGTGTACGCCACCCGTCCGCACGGTCACCGTTACGTATCGACGGATGTGTACACCGAGCGGTCTACGCGCGTAGTAAGTAGAGTGCACGCATGACGAGCCAGACTGACCGCATGGGGCAGACCCCGAGCCCGGACCAGATCCGCCGGGCACCGAAGGTTCTGCTGCACGACCACCTCGACGGCGGCCTGCGCCCGGGCACCGTCGTCGACCTCGCCCGCGCGGGCGGCTGCACCCGGCTCCCCGAGACCGACCCGGAGAGGCTCGGCCACTGGTTCCGCGAGGCCGCCGACTCCGGCTCCCTGGAGCGGTACCTGGAGACGTTCTCGCACACCGTCGGTGTGATGCAGAACCGCGAGGCGCTGGTCCGGGTCGCCGCCGAGTGCGCCGAGGACCTCGCCGCGGACGGTGTCGTCTACGCCGAGGTGCGCTACGCCCCCGAGCAGCACCTGGAGGGCGGGCTCACCCTGGAGGAGGTCGTCGAGGCCGTCAACGAGGGCTTCCGGGAAGGGGAGCGGACCGCCCGCGAGCGGGGCCACCGCATCCGCGTCGGCGCCCTGCTCACCGCGATGCGGCACGCGGCCCGCGCCCTGGAGATCGCCGAACTGGCCAACCGCTACCGGGACCTGGGCGTCGTCGGCTTCGACATCGCGGGCGCCGAGGCCGGCTACCCGCCCACCCGGCACCTGGACGCCTTCGAGTACCTCAAGCGCGAGAACAACCACTTCACCATCCACGCCGGCGAGGCGTTCGGGCTGCCGTCCATCTGGCAGGCCCTGCAGTGGTGCGGCGCCGACCGGCTCGGGCACGGGGTGCGGATCATCGACGACATCGAGGTCGCCGAGGACGGCAGCGTGCGGCTCGGCCGGCTCGCCGCCTACGTCCGGGACAAGCGCATCCCGCTGGAGCTGTGCCCCAGCTCCAACCTGCAGACCGGCGCGGCCTCCTCGTACGCCGAGCACCCGATCGGGCTGCTGCGGCGGCTGCACTTCCGGGTGACCGTGAACACCGACAACCGGCTGATGTCGCACACCAGCATGAGCCAGGAATTCGAGCACCTTGTCGAGGCGTTCGGTTACACGCTCGACGACCTGCAATGGTTCTCGGTCAATGCTATGAAGTCAGCATTCATTCCTTTCGATGAACGGCTGGCCATGATCAATGACGTGATCAAGCCCGGTTATGCCGAGCTGAAGTCCGAATGGCTGTTCCAGCAGACGGTTTCGACCAGGGACTCTGCGGCGCCCCAGGGCTGAGGCGGGGGTCGGGGAATGCGAGCCGACGTTCACCGTCCCTCCCCATCTCGATGTTTGCGGAGGCTGCCCTCGCGTGTTTACGTTCTCGGACCGCACCCCCTTGTGACCTGCCCCTGATTCCGTTGTCCCCGTTATTCGTTGTTATTCGTTCCCCGTCAGTCAAGGACGCCATTCACCATGAAGCAGTCTGCTGCCAAGACCCTCGGTGCCGCCGCTCTCGGTGCCGCCTTCGCCGCCGCCGGCGCGGGTGCCGCCAACGCCGCCCCGGCCGCTCTCCCGGACACCGGCCAGGCGCTGGACGCGGTCGCGAGGACGCTGCCGGCCGAGAACCTCAACCAGGCGCTGCCGGGTTCCGCCGAGGCGCTGGACCAGAGCCGGACCGTGCTCGGCGCGGGTCTGCGCGCCGCCCAGCCGGCCGCCGAGCCGGTGCCGGCCGAGGGCCCGGCCGGCCCGGCCCGCACGCTGCTCGGTGGACTGCCGGTGCGGGGCCTGCCCACGCACGGCGCCCCGGTGAACGGCATCCCGCTGGGCTGAGCCACCCCTCTGCACGTACCGATGGGGCGCATCCTTGTCCGGGTGCGCCCCATCGGCGTGGGTGTCCTGAGGGCGGATCAGGTGGCCGTCACCAGGCCGTGCGGGCCGCCTTGCCCTGCGACGGGAGCAGGATCCACAGGGCGACGTAGAGCAGGAACTGCGGGCCCGGCAGCAGGCAGGACAGCAGGAAGACCACGCGCATCGTGGTCGCGGAGGTGCCGAAGCGCCGGGCCAGCGCTGCGCACACTCCGCCGATCATCCGGCCACTGGTGGGGCGGGCAAGGCGGCTCATCGCGGCTCCTTCGTGAGCGTCGGTCCGAGGCTGCCTCCTGGCCGCCCCGTCTGACATCAACGCTAGGGCGACGAAGGGGGCAAAGCATCGCTCCACGGGGCGATCCCGACCCTGGGAATCGTCGGGGTCCGACCCTGAGGGGCGTCCTCCACCGGCAGCGGCGGCAGCGCCGCCCGGCGCCGCGCCTCCGCCCGGCGGTGCAGCCGGTACCGGCCCGTCGGCACGACGGCGACATGGGTCAGGGTCACGCCCGCGGTGTTCAGCAGCAGCGAGTCGACGTCCACGACCTGGCCGGGCACGCCCGTCTGCAACAGCTCTATGTGCAGCGAGACCAGCGCGCCGGCCGCCGCCGTACGGACCAGGGAGGCCAGCGGGGAGACCCGCAGTCTGCCGCCGGCCAGCGGCAGCAGCACACCCAGCGGTGCCAGCAGCGCGAGCCCGGCGCCCAGCGAGCGCACGGCCTCCGGCCAGCCCAGCGCCAGGTCGGCGCGGATACCGGCGAGCGGACGCAGATTGGCGGGCATCACCCAGGGCACGTCCAGCGGACGCAGCGTGTGCCAGGCGACGAAGGCGAGGTACACGACGAGGAGGACACCCCCCGTCACCCGCACGCGGATCGCGGCGCTGCCGCCCCTGGAGCCTTGACGCTGCACGCCCCCCTAGACGCGGCCTCCGGCGGGATCGGTTCCGGGTCGGTACCCCCTACCCGGATGAGGCCTGCGCCACACCCGCCGTCAGGCGCTCGTGACCTCGGCCGACGGCGGCCGCACCGCGCCCGGCCGGGCGCGCACGTCGTCCGTGCACTCGTATCGCAGGGGCGGCACGGGGCCGGGACCGCCGAGGATCACCGAGCCGTCGCCCTCGGCCGCCGCCGAGTCGGAGAAGGTGCAGACGATCTGGGCGAGCGCGTACGAGGAGAGGACCTCGGGGGCGGTCGTCAGCCGCAGGGTGTCCTCCGGATCCCGCGGCCCCGGCCCGCGCACCGTCGTACCGCCGCGGACGTCCGTGGAGTACCCGGCCTGCTTCTCGGCCGCCGACGGCGTCCGGGCCAGCTCGTCCAGCAGCCCCTGCGCGACCAGTACCCGCCGCTCGGAGTCCGCCGCGCCCTCGGGCACCCGCAGCGCCCGGTCGACGGTGACCAGCGACGAGCCGCACAGCAGGAACACCTGCACCGGCATCCCCGGCGCGGACGGGGTGGTGGTCCGCTGCCCGGCGAGCGAGCAGTGCGCCCGCGAGGGCGCCGGGCCGAAGTCCGTCGGCACCTCGGTCGCCCGGATGCCGCAGCCGGCCAGCAGCGCCGCGAACACCGGCACCACCAGCGCACGAGCCGTCCTCACGCGTCCCCCTTCTCCGGCGTCTGCGCATGCTGCTCCTCCGCCGCCCGCACCACGTCCGAGGCGTCCCGCGGCAGCCGCAGCGTGAACACCGCGCCGCCCTCGGCGGAGTTGGCGGCGGTGATGTCGCCGCCGTGGATGTGGGCGTTCTCCAGGGCGATGGACAGGCCGAGGCCGCTGCCCTCGGAGCGCGGACGGGAGGCGCTGGCCTTGTAGAAGCGGTCGAAGACGTGCGGCAGGACGTCCTCGGGGATGCCGGGCCCGTGGTCGCGCACCTGGATGACGACCTCGCTGTCCTCCTCGCGCACGGCCACCCGCACCGGGGACCCGCCGTGCTTGAGCGCGTTGCCGATGAGGTTGGCGAGTATCACGTCCAGGCGGCGCGGGTCGAGGCGGGCGTGGATGCCGCGCGCGGCGTCCAGTTGCACCGCGTCCAGCCAGGCACGCGCGTCGATGCAGGCGGTGATCTGATCGGCGACGTCGACGTCGTCCAGCACCAGCCGGGCCGTGCCCGCGTCGAAGCGGGTCACCTCCATCAGGTTCTCGACCAGGTCGTTCAGCCGCCGGGTCTCGCTCACCACCAGCCGTACCGCGGGCTCGATCATCGGGTCGAGGCCGCCGCCCGCGGAGTCCAGCTCTTCCTCCAGCACCTCCGTCACGGCGGTGATGGCGGTCAGCGGGGTGCGCAGCTCGTGGCTCATGTCGGCGACGAACCGCCGGGACGCCTCGTCCCGCGCGGCCATGTCCGCCACCCGCTTCTCCAGCGCCTCGGCGGCCTTGTTGAACGTCCGGGACAGCTCGGCCAGTTCGTCCGTCCCCGACACCCGCAGCCGGGTGTCGAGCTCGCCCTCCCCGAGCCGCCGCGCGGCGACCCCGAGCCGGTGCACGGGCTTCAGCACGGTCGTGGCCGCGGCCTGCGCGAGCAGCGCCGAGCCGATCAGCGCCAGAGCGGTGGCGATGCCGAGCGACCAGGCCAGCGAGTTGAGGTCCTTGGCCTCCGGCTCCAGCGACTTGAGCAGGTAGCCGGTCGGCCCGCCGCCGATCACCCGCGTGCCCGCCACCAGGTACGGGGTGCCGTCGTCCACGATCCGCTGCCAGTACAGGTGGTACGGCGAGGTGTTGTTCGCGGCGAGCGGCTGCTCCTTGTTCACGGCCGCGCGCAGCGACTCCGGTACGTCCGCCAGCGCGAAGCCGTCGTTCAGGCCGCCCGAACTGCCGTACACGGTCCTGCCGTCGGCGTTCCGCGCGACCAGGAGCACGCTGAAGCGCTGACTGCTGGCGGCCATCTGGCCGGCGGTGCGCTGGAGTTCGTCCTGGCTGGGGTGGGCGGGCAGGGCGCCGGCCCGGTTCTCCATCTCCTGCTCGAAGTCGCGCAGCACCGCGTCCTGGGTGCGGGTGAGGACGGCCTCGCGGTTGAGCCAGTAGGCGATGCCGGACGCGGACACCGCCGCCGTCAGCGCCACCAGCCCGAACACGACGACCAGCCGCAGCCGCAGACTGGTGAAGCGCAGCGTGGACAGGGCCTTCCTGCGGGCCGCGGCCCAGCCGCGGAAGTTCGTGCGTGCCGTGGTCACTGAGGCGGGTCCAGCCGGTAGCCGACACCCCGCACGGTACGGATCAGGGTCGGGGACGACGGCACGTCCTCGACCTTGGCGCGCAGCCGCTGCACGCAGGCGTCCACGAGCCGGGAGTCACCGAGGTAGTCGTGCTCCCACACCAGCCGCAGCAACTGCTGCCGGGACAGCGCCTGACCGGGCCGGCGGCTCAGTTCGAGCAGCAGGCGCAGCTCGGTCGGCGTCAGCTGGAGGTCCTCGCCGTTCTTCGTCACGGTCATCGCCGCGCGGTCGATGACCAGGCTGCCGAAGGTCGCCGCGTCGTTCGCCTCCCGCTCGCCGCGCCGCAGCACGGCCCGGATCCGCGCGTCCAGCACCCGCCCCTGCACCGGCTTGACGACGTAGTCGTCGGCCCCGGACTCCAGCCCGACCACCACGTCGATGTCGTCGCTGCGCGCGGTCAGCAGGATGATGGGGAGCTGGTCGGTGCGCCGGATGCGCCGGCACACCTCGAACCCGTCGATGCCGGGCAGCATCACGTCCAGCACGATCAGATCCGGCCGCTGCTCGCGCAGCAGCCTCAGACCGTCCTCACCGCTGGCAGCGGTCGCCACCCGGTGCCCCTGGCGCGTCAATGAGAGCTCCAGGGCCGTACGGATGGCGTCGTCGTCCTCGATCAGCAACAGGGAAGGCACAGGCTCATTCTGGCCCATGGTGGGCCGGCGTTTCGACACCCGGACGGCCGCGTGGCCGTACCGCCCTGCTCCGTGACGGTGCCGTGGGCGCTCCGCGAGGGGCCCGCGGCCGGTCCGCTGTGACAGGTCTGTGACAGTCGGCGGACACGGCCATGAAGTGGGCTCGGCAAGCTTCTCGGCACAGGCAGGGAAGCAGCACCGAGCAAGTCCGAACACCGGTAGGTCCACGACGGGGGGCGCGAGATGAACACGCTGCACGGCACCAGCACCAGCGCAGTGGTCACGCGTCTGCACGACGTGCACGGGGGCCGGGGCGCGCGGGGGTGCGCTCGGGGCGCCGGTCGCCAGCACACCGCCTACATGGCGGTGGTCGAGGGTTTCACGGGGGAACCGCACGGGGGAGCCGCGTACGGGGAGGAACCGGGGGAGCGGCGGTCGCTGACCGAGGCGGAGTTCACCGCCTACGTCCAGGAACGCCGCGCCTCCCTGTACGCCACCGCCTACCACCTCACCGGTGACCGCTTCGAGGCCGAGGACCTGTTGCAGAGCGCGCTGTTCTCCACGTACAAGGCGTGGGACCGGATCAGTGACAAGGCGGCGGTCGGCGGGTACCTCCGCCGCACCATGACCAACCTGCACATCAGCGCCTGGCGGCGCCGCAAGCTCAACGAGTACCCGACCGAGGAACTGCCGGAGAGGGCCGGCGACACGGACGCGATGCGCGGCACCGAGCTGCGCGCGGTCCTGTGGCAGGCGCTGGCCCGGCTGCCCGAACTCCAGCGCACCATGCTGGTCCTGCGCTACTACGAGGGCCGCACGGACCCGGAGATCGCGGAGATTCTCGACATCAGTGTCGGCACGGTGAAGTCCAGCATCTGGCGGTCGCTCCGCCGGCTGCGCGAGGACGAGGTCCTCAGCTTCGGCCGTGACGAGCAGCACGCCTTCGGGGAGCTCGTCGCCTGAGGGCCGGGCCCCGGGGGGAGCACGGGGGAGTACGGGGCCGGGGGGGACACGGGGGAACACGACGGGGGGGGACACGGGGGGAGCGGGGCTGGAGGGCCGGGGGGTCCGTCCAGTCCCGCCTCCGTGTGTGCGCGGGCGCGCGGACGCCGGGGCGGGTCCTGGTCCGCGGCGCTAGGCCGCCGTACCGGCCGTCGTGCGGCGGCCCGCCGCGGCGGCCAGTCGGCCCAGCGCCTCGTCCCGGTCGCAGGGGTACGCGCCGAGCGCGGTCTGGTGGGCGACGATGGAGCGCTCGGCGCGCATCAGGCGCCAGCCGCGGCGCAGCAGGAACGGCACCGGCTTGCGGCCCTCCCGCAGATCGCGCACGAACCGGCGGCGGAAGGTGCGCACCGGGCCGCGGCTCAGGCACAGCGCGTCGGCCAGCAGGCCCAGTTCACGGCAGCGGGGGACGATCTCGGCGGCGAAGATGCCCTCCGCGATGAACAGCGGGGTCCGCCCGATGGCGAGGGTCTCGGCGCCGGTGCGGGCGCTGAGCGAGAGGTCGTAGACGGGGATGTCCGTACGTCCCGTGCGGCACAGGTCCTCGATCGCGGCGACGGCCGCGTCCGCGTCCCACGAGGCCGGGTGGTCCCAGTCGATGTCGGAGCCGCCGGCGACCAGCGGCAGCGTCGGGTCCGTGCCCTCCTTGTAGAAGTCGTCGAGCCGCAGCACCGGCAGGCCCGAGCGGGCGGAGAGGAGGGACTTGCCGGAACCGGACGGGCCGCACAGCAGCACGACCCGGGTAGGTATGGGCGGATGGGAACCCACTGTGTTGTCCTTCTCACCTGCGGTCTCGGGGCGGTCCGGGCGAGACTGTCGCCCGCGCGCATCCCGTCATTATCCCTGCCGCCGCCCGGCCCCGGGGGCGTGCGCCGGGCGGTGGCCGGATCGGCGTGCCCGGCCCGCCGCCCGGGGCTTCGTAGGATGCGGGCAGTCGGGGAGCCGGCGGGACCGCCTCCGCCCGTCGCCGACGCGTCCGACGACCGACGAGGAGGGCCGGCCACCGTGCACACCGATCGTCTCGCCCAGCAGTTGTCCGCCGTGGTCGGACCGGCCCATGTGCTGAGCGATCCGGCGCTGCGCGCCTCCTACGAGACCGACTTCACCGGCCGGTACCGCGGCCGGGCCCGGCTGGTGGTGCGGCCCGCCGGTACCGCGCAGGTGGCCGAGGTGCTGCGGCGGTGCCACGCGGCCCGGGTGCCGGTGGTGGCGCAGGGCGGCAACACCGGGCTGGTCGGCGGCTCGGTGCCCACGCCGGACGGCGGCGAGGTCGTGCTGTCGCTGCGGCGGCTGGACGGTGTCGGGGCCGTGGACCCGGCCGTGGGGCAGGTGACCGTGGGCGCCGGGGTGGTGCTGTCGGAGCTGCAGAGCCGGGTCGCCGCGCACGGCCTGCGGTTCGGTGTCGACCTGGCCGCCCGGGACTCCGCGACGCTGGGCGGGATGATCGCCACCAATGCGGGCGGTGAGCGGGTCGTGCGGTACGGCACCACCCGGGCCAACGTGGCCGGGCTGGAGGCCGTGCTGGCCGACGGGACCGTGCTGGACCGGCTGGCCGGGCTGCCCAAGGACAACACCGGGTACGACCTGACCGGTCTGCTGGTCGGCAGCGAGGGGACGCTGGCGGTGGTGACGCGGGCCCGGCTGCGGCTGGTGCCGTGGCTGCCGCGGCGGGTGACGGCGCTGGTGGGGCTCGACTCGCCGGCGGCGGCGCTGGACCTGGTGGCGCGGCTGCGGCCGCTGGACTCGCTGGAACTGGCCGAGTTCTTCACGGCCGAGGGGCTGGCGCTGGTGCTGCGGACCAGCGGGCTGCCCGCGCCGTTCCGTACCGCGTATCCGGTGTACCTGCTGGTGGAGTGTGCGGGGCGGCGCGATCCGGCCGAGGAGCTGGCCGAGGTGCTCGACGCGGTGGAGCCGGGCCGGACGGCGGTGGCCCTGGCGGACGCCGACCGGCGGCGGCTGGCCGCCTACCGGGAGCGGCACACCGAGTCGATCAACGCGGCCGGGATCCCGCTCAAGCTGGACGTGACGGTTCCGGTGGCCGAGCTGCCCGGGTTCGTCGCCGATCTGCCCGGGGTGCTGGCGGGGCGGGGGCGGCCGTATCTCTTCGGGCATGTCGCCGAGGGGAACCTGCACGTCAACCTGTTGGAGGTGGCGGCGGAGGACGAGGAGGCGGTCACCGGCGCGGTGCTGGAACGGGTGGCGGCGGTGGGCGGGAGCATCAGCGCCGAGCACGGGGTGGGGCGGGCCAAGGCCCGCTATCTGCACCTGAGCCGGTCGGCGGCGGAGATCGCGGTGATGCGGTCGGTGAAGGCGGCGCTGGATCCGGAGGGGCTGCTCAACCCCGGTGCGGTGCTGCCCCGGTGACGCACCCGTCCGCGGGCGCACCCCCCCATGAGCGGGTCGCTGATTGAAGCCCGCACCCCACCTCAACTACCCTGCGTACCGTCCTGATGACCCAGTGCAGTACGAGGTGGCTCCAGCGATGGCCCGACACGACTCCCCCCTCACCCCCACCGCCCGGCGCGCCCTGGCCGTCCTCGCCACGGCGGGAGCGGCGCTGAGCGCGTCCGTGACGCCGGCCGCCGCGGACAGCGGGCCCTTCCCGGGGATGGTCCACACCCGCCCCACGTCCCTCGGGGAGATCGACCCCCAGGCGGGTGCGGCGGCCCTCACGGGCTCCGTCCGCCATGTCGCGGGTCCCGTCGCCGGCCTCAGGCCCAACCCGCTCGCCGGCACCGGTGTCGACCCCCTCGACAACGGCGTCGACACCCAGCTGGCCGACTTCCGGCCCGTGTCGTCCCGGTCGCTGACGGGTCCGCTGTCGCAGGCCCGGTCGATCGGGAGCATGCCGGTGGCGGGGCGGGCGGCGGAGCTGCTGACCTGACCGCCGCCGGGGCCCGGATTGCGGCGGCGGTCCGCCGGGCCGGGGTCACTCGCCCGGGTGCTCCCCGGCCTCCCAGCGCAGCAGGTCCCCCGGCTGGCACTCCAGCACCTCGCACAGGGCGGCGAGCGTCGAGAACCGTACGGCCTTGGCGCGGCCGTTCTTCAGCACGGCCAGGTTGGCGGGTGTGATCCCGACGCGTTCCGCCAGCTCGCCCACGGACATCTTCCGCTTGGCCAGCATCACGTCGATGTCGACGGCGATCGGCATCAGATCACCCCCTCCAGCTCGGCCTCCATCCGTGCCGCCTCGACGTCCCGCGCGACGGCCTGCGCGAGCAGCATCCGCAGCACGAGCACGATGAGCGCGACGCCCAGCACGGCCACGACGACCCCGCCGATCAGCAGGACGACGCCCGGGGCGACGGCCTCTCCCGGCGCGAGCATGTACCCGAACGCGCTCAGCAGGGCGGCGGCCGCGGCGATGGCCCAGATCACGACGTCCACGTACCGGAAGGCGGCGTGCGAGAAGACCGTGCCCTTGCGGACCATGGTCACCAGCCGCCACACGCACACCAGCACGACCTGCACCGTGACCAGGCCCAGCACCAGCACCACGAGATACGCGGCCCGTGGATAGGCCGGCTCCGAGGCCCCCTCCTCCAGGTCGGCGCCCAGCAGCGGCACCATCACGGCCTGCACGAACACGGACCCCGCCAGCAGCACCACCAGCACCACCCGCAGGGCAAGCGTCGTCACCTGTCCCATCGCCCCTCCCTCACTCGCCGTCGCTCGACGAACGATAGGAATCTATCGAAACTCGATAGATGGAGGCAAGGGGGGACGCCAGAAGGCCGCGCCCCGCCCCGAGGCGGAAGCGCGGCCTTCCCGGCCCGTCCGGCGGTGTCGCCGGCAGGGGGTCAGTACGCGGAGCCGGACGCGCCCAGCGAGCCCGTGGGGTGCCAGACCGTCTTGGTCTCCAGGAACGCCGTCATGCGGTCGATGCCGGGCGTCCGCAGGTAATCCACAGGCTGTGGACGCAGGACGCGCTTGAGGTTGTCGGCCGCGGCGGTCTCCAGCTCCTTCGCCAGGGCCTCGTCGGCCCCCGCGAGGTCGATCGCGTTGACGTCCTGGTGCGCGGCGAGCGGGGCCGCGATCTCCGCCGTACGGCCGGAGAGGAGGTTCACCACCCCGCCGGGCAGGTCCGAGGTGGCCAGCACCTCGCCGAGGGAGAGCGCGGGCAGGGGGGACCGCTCGGCGGCGACCACCACCGCCGTGCTGCCCGTCGCGATCACCGGGGCGACCACCGAGACCAGGCCCAGGAACGACGACTCCTGCGGGGCGACCACGGCCACCACACCCGTCGGCTCGGGCGTCGAGAGGTTGAAGTACGGGCCCGCCACCGGGTTGCCGCCGCCCACCACCTGGGCGATCTTGTCGGTCCAGCCCGCGTACCAGACCCAGCGGTCGATCGTGGCGTCGACCTGCTCGGCGGCCCTGGACTTCGACAGACCCTCGGCGTCGGCGACCTCGTGGACGAACTGGGCGCGGCGCCCCTCCAGCATCTCCGCCACGCGGTAGAGGATCTGGCCCCGGTTGTACGCCGTCGCGCCGGACCAGCCGCCGAACGCCTTGCGGGCCGCGACGACCGCGTCACGGGCGTCCTTGCGGGAGGAGCGCGGTGCGTTGGCCAGCCACTTGCCCTTCGGGTCCGTCACCTCGTACACCCGGCCGCTCTCCGAACGCGGGAACGTGCCCCCGACGTACAGCTTGTAGGTCTTCCATACGGAAAGTCGCTCACTCATCTATCGCTCGCCCTCCAGGCTCGACGGGGCGAGGTACGCCTCCAGGCCGTGGCGGCCGCCCTCGCGGCCGAAGCCCGACTCCTTGTAACCGCCGAACGGCGAGGTCGGATCGAACTTGTTGAACGTGTTGGACCAGACGACACCCGCGCGGAGCTTGTTCGCCACGGCCAGGATCCGGGAGCCCTTCTCGGTCCAGACGCCCGCCGACAGGCCGTACGGCGTGTTGTTGGCCTTGGCGACGGCCTCGTCGGGCGTGCGGAAGGTGAGGACCGACAGCACCGGGCCGAAGATCTCCTCGCGGGCGACCGTGTGCGCCTGCGTGACGCCGGTGAACAGCGTCGGGGCGAACCAGTAGCCGGCCGAGGGCAGTTCGCACGCCGGTGACCAGCGCTCGGCACCCTCCGCCTCGCCCCGCTCGGCGAGGGCGGTGATCCGGGCCAGCTGCTCGGCGGAGTTGATCGCGCCGATGTCCGTGTTCTTGTCGAGCGGGTCGCCCAGACGGAGGGTGGAGAGCCTGCGCTTGAGGGCGTCCAGCACCTCCTCCTGGACCGACTCCTGCACCAGCAGGCGGCTGCCCGCGCAGCAGACCTGGCCCTGGTTGAAGAAGATGCCGTCGACGATGCCCTCGACGGCCTGGTCGATCGGGGCGTCGTCGAAGACGATGTTCGCGCCCTTGCCGCCCAGTTCCAGGGTGAGCCTCTTGCGCGTGCCCGCGACCGTGCGCGCGATCTCCTTGCCGACCGCCGTGGAGCCGGTGAAGGCGACCTTGTCGACGTCGGGGTGGGCGACCAGGGCGGCGCCGGTCCGGCCGTCACCGGTCACGATGTTGACGACGCCCTTGGGCAGACCCGCCTGGCGGCAGACGTCCGCGAAGAACAGGGCGGACAGCGGGGTCGTCTCGGCGGGCTTGAGCACGACCGTGTTGCCGGTCGCGAGCGCCGGGGCGACCTTCCAGGCCAGCATCAGCAGCGGGAAGTTCCACGGGATCACCTGGCCCGCCACGCCGAGCGGCCTGGGGGCGGGGCCGAAGCCGGCGTGCTCCAGCTTGTCGGCCCAGCCCGCGTAGTAGAAGAAGTGCGCCGCCACCAGGGGCAGGTCGACGTCCCGGGTCTCCCTGATCGGCTTGCCGTTGTCCAGGGTCTCCAGGACCGCCAGCTCACGGCTGCGCTCCTGGACGATCCGGGCGACGCGGAAGAGGTACTTGGCGCGCTCGGAGCCGGGCAGCGCCGACCACTTCTCGAACGCCTTCCGGGCGGCCTTCACCGCCCGGTCGACGTCGTCCGCCTGGGCCTGGGTGTACTCGGCGAGCACTTCCTCGGTGGCCGGGCTGATCGTCTTGCTGCGGTCCTGTCCCGAGCTCTCGACGAACTCACCGTCGATGAAGAGGCCGTACGACGGGGCGATGTCGACGATCGCGCGCGATTCGGGCGCGGGAGCGTACTCGAATGCCATGGGTCAGTCCACCGTTACGTAGTCGGGGCCGGAGTAGCGGCCGGTGGCCAGCTTCTGCCGCTGCATCAGCAGGTCGTTCAGCAGCGAGGAGGCGCCGAAGCGGAACCAGTGGTTGTCCAGCCAGTCCTCGCCGACGGTCTCGTTGACCAGGACGAGGAACTTGACGGCGTCCTTGGTGGTGCGGATGCCGCCGGCCGGCTTCACGCCGACCTGGACGCCGGTCCGGTCGCGGAAGTCGCGCACGGCCTCCAGCATGAGCAGGGTGTTCGCGGGCGTCGCGTTGACCGCCACCTTGCCGGTGGACGTCTTGACGAAGTCGGCGCCCGCCAGCATGCCGAGCCAGCCGGCGCGGCGGATGTTGTCGTACGTCGACAGCTCGCCGGTCTCGAAGATGACCTTCAGGCGGGCCGAGGAGCCGCAGGCCTCCTTCACGGCGACGATCTCGTCGTGCACCTTCATGTACTGGCCCGCGAGGAAGGCCCCGCGGTCGATGACCATGTCGATCTCGTCGGCGCCGGCGGCCACGGCCTCGCGCACGTCCGCCAGCTTCACGGAGAGCGGGGCGCGGCCGGCCGGGAAGGCGGTGGCCACCGAGGCGACCTTGACGGCGGAGCCGGCGACGGCCTGCTTGGCGGTGGCCACCATGTCGGGGTAGACGCAGACGGCCGCGGTCGCCGGGGTCGTACGGTCCGTCGGGTCCGGGCGGACCGCCTTGGCGCCGAGCGCCCGGACCTTGCCCGGGGTGTCCGCGCCTTCCAGCGTCGTCAGGTCGACCATCGAGATGGCGAGGTCGATGGCGTACGCCTTCGCGGTGGTCTTGATGGAACGGGTGCCGAGGGAGGCGGCGCGCGCCTCCAGGCCGACCGCGTCGACGCCGGGCAGCCCGTGCAGGAAGCGGCGCAGCGTGCTGTCGGAGGCCGCCGCGTCCGAGAGGGTGTGTGCAGAGGTGGGCATGGTCACCAGACGAGCATATCTACGCGCGTAGCGGCTGTACAGCCCTTGGT
>NZ_JBHMCY010000064.1:0-44456 GCF_042430725.1 Streptomyces cinereospinus
CGTGCGTCGCCTCCTCGATGCGGCGCTGGAGATCCGCGAGCTTCCCCGCGGTCGTATGAAGGTCGCGGTCCTGCGTCCGCGACGGCTCGACCATCATCGTGCGCTTCCGTTCTACTACCGTGCGGTACTGAATTCTGTTATCACGGTACTCAGTACCATCGTTTGGGGCAAGTGGCGTGCGGGCGCGCGTGCAGGGAAGGATGAGGCCGCATGAGCAAGGCATCCACACGGGACCGACTCGCGCAGGCCGCGTTCGCCCTCTTCGACGAACGCGGATACGAACAGACGACCATCGACGACGTCGCCGAGCGGGCCGGCGTGGGCCGGACCACGTTCTTCCGGCACTACCGGTCCAAGGAAGAGGTCATCTTCCCGGACCACGACCGTCTGCTCGCGGCGATCAGGGACCGGCTGGACGGATCGACCCACGCCACCGCCCTGGTGGCCGTGTCCGACGCGGTGCGGCTGGTGTTGATGCACTACCTGGACGAGGGCGACCTGGCCCAGCGCCGGTACGCGCTCACGAGCAAGGTACCCGCCCTGCGCGAGCGGGAGATCGTCAGCGTGGCCCGCTACCAGCGGCTGTTCCGCGAGTTCATCTCGGACTGGATGGGCGACACCGGGCAGCCGGCGTCCCTGCGGGCGGAGCTCATGGCGGCGAACGTGGTCGCCGCCCACAACCACGTGCTGAGGCGCTGGCTGCGGGGCGAGTCGGCCGACCCGGTCTCGGAGGTCGACGACGCGATGCGCGAGGTGCTCGCCCTCTTCCCGATGCCGCCCGTCGCCCCCGCGGCCACCGTGGCCGCCGCCCCTTCCTCGCAGTCCGGCGCGGAGGGGGGAACCACCGTCGTCGTGCTGCGCAGCGACGCGGACATCGACGCGCTGCTGCCCTCGCTCCGGGACCTTCTGCGGGACGGCGCCGGCTCCTGACGGGGCGGGCGCCGGCCTCAGCGGGCCCGGCCGGCCGCGGTCACGGCTTCAGACGCATCCGCTGGGTCCCGATCGCGGCCAGCAGAGCGAGCTTGCTGTCGGACTCGCTGCCGGGCGCGGCGCTGTACATGACGATGCGCAGGTCTCCGCGCTGGGTGCTCAGGATGTCGCAGTCCAGCTCCAGCGCCCCGACCTCGGGGTGGGTGATCTTCTTCACGGCGGCGTCGTGTTCGGCGATCTGGTGCCGCTGCCAGAGCTCGCGGAAGCGGTCACTTCTCTCGCTGAGGCGCTCGACGAGCTTCGGCAGTTCGGGGTCGTCCGGATAACGGCCGGCGCTGCGGCGCAGGTCCGCGGTCATGGAGACGCCGAAGGTGTCCGCCGTGTCCGGGTCGTGGATGTTGCAGTCCTTGATGCGGGTGAAGTGCAGCCACAGGACGTTGCGTTCCGCCTCCCGCAGCCCGGAGGGATCGCCCATCAGGGCCGCCCACGTCCGGTTCCAGAGCAGCAGGTCCCACATCGCGTCGAAGACGGCCATGGGCCGGTCAGCCGTGCGTTCCACCAGGCGGCGCAGGCTGGCGGGCACGAAGCGGCTGATGCGCCCGCCTCCGGTGGCGTGCCCGGCGAGCCGGAACAGGTGGTCCTGTTCGGCGTCACTGAGCTGAAGGGCACGGGCCAGCGCGGCACACACCTGTGCCGAGGGCGCGGAGGCCCGGCCCTGCTCCAGACGCACGATGTAGTCCGCCGACACCTCCGCGAGAACGGCCAGCTCCTCACGCCGCAGCCCGCTGGTGCGCCGGGTGGCGCCCACCGGCAGACCCACGGCCTGGGGCGCCAGCCGTTCCCGCCACGCCCGCAGCACGGCGGCCAGCTCACCGGATGCACTCATGCGTCCATCGTCGCAGCATCGCGCGGGCACAGCCTGGTACTGCCGTTCCCAGGAAACGCGGTCCCTGACGGGCGTCCCGACCGGGCCGGCGGCCGGACAGGGACCCGGCGGCGGCTGCCGCGATCGATGGCAACGCTCGGTATCGATCCGGTCACAGACCTGGTGCCCCACTCTATCGATCGCCATGATGAATATGGGCGTCTACCGGCCACCCACCGTGTCGCGCCCCGACGGCTCGCCTTGTGCTTGCGACCGCCCGCCACCTCGCGGGCTCCTAGCTGCGCCGTCTCCCCCGACACCGCCTCGTACCGACCGTCGAGTCCGGCATGCCCTCCTTCTGCCGACCCTGCCGGAGGCTGTGCCGCCAGGGCGATTTCCGCAAGTTCATCTGGAGAAACGAACAATGAGCGCGCACGAGCGTGAGTCAATCTGGCCGGAACGTCGCCCCACGGGCCGGCCGGTGTCGGAGGAGACGGCGGCCCCGCCCGGGCTGCGCGCGGCGGCCGAACGGGTGCGGCGCCGCTTCACCCGCGTCCACTTCACCACGTGGGTGGCCGTCTCCGCCCTCCCGCTCGTGACCGGGTCGCTGCTCGGCACCCCGGTGTGGGGTGAGGTCACCCTCGGCATGCTGATGTTCGTCGCGCTGGCGGCGGAACTCCTCGTGTCCGCCTGGTGGTTCGACCGCGCGAGCCGCAAGGTCTGGCAGTCCGCCATGCCCGCGGGGCACGCCGACGCGACGGCCCCGGGGAGCCACCGATGACGGCCGCCGCCGCGGTGCAGACGGTCGCCGCCACGGCGACCGACGCCGCCCCCCTGGTGGCGTTCCTCCTGGTCGTCAGTGTGACGCTGCTGCTGTGCTTCCTGTTCGGCCTCGATTCGGAGGGCACCGACGACCTGTACGTCGCGGGCCGTTCCCTGCGGCCGTGGCGGAACGCGTTCGCTCTGACCGGTGACGCCATCTCCGTGCTCACCCTGCTGAGCACCACCGGTCTGGTGGCCCTCGCCGGGTACGACGGCATGGCCATGGCCGCGTGCACGGCGGGGGCGCTGGGTGTACTGCTCGTCCTGGCCCGGCCGGTGCGCAACGTCGGCAGCTTCACGCTCGGCGACACGCTGGACGCGAGGTTCCGTCACCGTTCGATCCGCTGGGCGGCGGCGGTCGCGACCCTCGGTGTCTGCCTGCCGATGGCCGTGGTGCAGTTGACGGCCGCCGGATACGCGGCCGCGGCCCTGCTCGGCCTGTCGGGGACGGCCGCCGGGCAGGTCTGCACGGTGTTCATCGGCTCCATGATGATCTGCGCCGCCGCCCTGACCGGGATGCGCGGCAACACCATGCTGCAGATCGCCAAGACGGTGACTCTGTTCGCGTGCATGGGCCTGCTGGTTCTCGCGGTGCTGACGCGGTGGGAGTGGAGTCCCGACCGGTTGCTGGCGGACGCCAGGGCCGGCAGCCTCGACTCCGAGCGCTACTTCGCCCCCGGCATGCTGTTCAGCTCGGATGCGGCGGGCCGATTCGAACTGGTCGCCGCGCAGCTCACCATCATGCTCGGCGCCGCCGTGATGCCGCACATGATCATGCGGGTGAAGGCGGCCGAGCACGGCGCCTCGGCCCGGCGTTCGGTCTTCTTCGCCATCGCCATGACCGGTGTGTTCTGCGTGATGGCCGTCGTGCTCGGCCTGGGCTCGTCGGCCGTCGGGGCCGAGGCGCCGACGTCGGGCTTCGACCCGCAGTCCGCCGCGGCCCTGCTGTCCCTGGTGAACAGCCTGGCCACGGAGTGGGGTGGCGACCTGCTGCTGGCCATGACCGTCTCCGCAGTCTTCCTGACCAGTATGACGGTGGTCGCGGCCCTCGCGTTGAGCGCCGGGGCAGCGGTGGTGCACGACGTCTGGGTGCAGGGTGTCCGCGGCGGAGCGGTCGCGGCCGGCGCGGAGGTCAAGGCGATGCGGTGGGCGACTCCGCTCGTGGGCGTGCTGGCGGTGACGCTGGCCGTGGTGGCGCAGAGCTGGAACATCCAGTTCCTCACCCAGGCCGCCGTGGGAGCCTCCGCCTCCGCCATCCTGCCGGCCCTGGTGTTCGCCCTGTTCTGGAAGAAGTGCACCCGCGCGGGCATCGTCTGGAGCGTGTACGCCGGATTCGGCTCCTGCCTGCTGCTCCAGTTCTTCGGTCCGGCCGTCTCCGGGACGCCCGGTGCGCTGTTCCCGGCGGTCGACTTCGCCTGGTACCCGTTCGATACCACCGGACCGGTGTCCATCCCGGTGGGCTTCGTGGCGGGCTGGGCGGCCAGCCGGCTCAGCAGCCGCGGCGGCCGCCCGGAGTCCGAGGACCGGTACGCGGACGTGGCGGCCCGCGCCGTCCTGGACCAGGAGAACAGGCAACTCGTTTCACGGACGTGACGCGGACGCGGCCCGGTCAGGTCGTCCCGCGGCGGCAACCGGGGGGCACCCTCGGCGGTCAGTGCGGCACAGCCGACCGGGCCCTGCGGGCGGTGCCGCGGGCCGGGTGCCGGCCGTGACGGCGGTGTGCGGTTCCCCGCGGTGACTGCCGCGGCAGGCCGGGCAGGTGGTCCGTACCCGGCGGCCGCTACCGGGCGGGCAGCGCCAGGCCGCATTCGACGCGCCGCCGTTGCCGGGTCGCCATGAGCCAGGGACGGTCCGCCCCGAGGGCGGCGGAGAGCCCCTCGACGGCCGTGGCCCGGGCCGCGTCGGCCTCGGCGCCGCGGCCCAGGGCCCCAAGGCCGAGGGCGAGGTTGGCGGTGCAGGCCGGCGTCAGTGGGTGCCGTGCGCCTGCGGTCTCCGTGAGCAGTGGCAGGGTCGCGGCGTCGATCTCCCGGGCCCGGGCGAAGTCGAGCCGGGCGTAGGCCGTGCCGCTCCTGCCGATCGCGGCGGTCAGGGCTCCAGGGCGTCGGTCAGCTCGCCGCGCCGGGCCCGGGTGCGCGGGTCGGAGGCCGCGCACCGTCATCGATCGACTCGGAGGCGACCGGGGGCGACGGTGCCGCAGCGCCGGACCCGCGCCCTCGGCCCGTCGCGGCGACTCGTCCGTGCCTGTCCGGTGGGACGCGCCCGCACCGGGCCGGCGGTCGCGAAGGTCTGCCCGCTGGGACGGCATGGCTCAGCGCCGGTGGGCCGCGGGCCGCTTAGGATCCGTGTCCGTGGCCAAGGTCCCTGATGAGTTGATCAAGCTGGAACGATCCGCCGAGCAGGAGCGCGCGAAGCTCGCCGGCCTGGCCGGAGAGGAGTACGACGCCCAGTGGCGCCGCTGCCGCGAGGCGTTCGAGGCGGTGCAGGCGGCCGTCACCGCGCACGCCGAAGCCACCGGGACCGACCGGCGGGACGTGGAGCGGGCCGTGCAGCAGGCCGTGCGGCACGGCCAGGAGGACCCGGCCGTCGAATAGGCAGCCGTCAGCGCCACCTGCCTGGTGCCGCCGGTGCCGTGGCGTCCCCCGCCTCAGCCGCCACCGCGGTGCACCGCGAGCACTTCGCCGACGGGCTCGGAACGATCAGCGCCTTCGGCACGGACCTCCGGCGCCAGGTCGGGCGGTTGGCCGTTGTCCGCCCCGTCCATTCCGTCCGCGAACCTCTCCATCGGCGGCGACGAGGACTTCGCCACCGCCACCATGGAGCGCGGCCGCGCCGACGCCGATGTGCCGGTGCGGTGACCCGGGCCGGCGCAACGTCCTCGACGGCACGGATCACCTCCTCGCCATCCGCAACGGCCGGCACATCGTCACCGCGCGGCCGCGCCGGCACCTGGCCGACGAGGAGTGCCGCCGCTCGGCGGACTTCCCGAGCGGCGCGTGCGCCTTCCGCGCTCCCGGCGAGGTGACGTTCGAGAACGGATGAGGCCACGCTGACCCACCGCGGTGCGGGGGCTGTCGGTGCCGCCTGTCATACTCCCTGCCCGTGAGCAGCACGAACGGTGGTTCTGGACGGCGCGCGGTAAGACCCGCGGCGCGGCAGATCCAGACATGGCAGACAGCGGAGCACAACGCCGCGGCGTGGATGCGGTACTGGGGTTTCGAGGACGCCCGGGCGCGGCCCGGAGGCGCCGACGGCGGTGTCGACGTGGTGTCCCGGCGGGCGCTCGGGCAGGTGAAGTTCCAGGCCAGCGCGGTGGGACGGCCGGAGCTGCAGAGGCTGTTCGGGGCGCGGGGCAGGGCCATGGACAAGCAGTTGCTCTTCTTCACCGGCAGCACCTACGCGGCGACGGCGGTGGCGTACGCGGAGGAGAACGGCATCGCCCTGTTCGTCTACGGGCTCGACGGGGCGATGCGCCCGGTCAACCGGGCTGCGCGCCGCGTCTGTGAGACGGCGGCGACCCCGCCGGCTTCCGCCCCTGCCGCGACGACGGCGACCCCGAAGGACGTCGGCCGGGCGGCACCGGGCGCGGCCTCCGCGGCCACGCCCCGCGCGAACGCGGGCGCCGCGGGCCGGAAGCTGGTGACCGCGCTGGTGATCATGGGCGTGCTCGGTGGGCTCGTTTCCGCCCTGGAGGGCTTGACCGGGTACTCCCCGGTGAAGAACGACGTCACGAGCGACGCCCGCGCGTCCGCCGGCCCGAGGGCCTTGGACCCGCGGGCGTTCGAGCGGTACGCCGCGGCCCACGGTTCCGCCGAGCAGCGCGACGCCGTCCGGCACGTGCTCCGGATCGAGCACGTCGTCTCCCCGTACACCAGGATCGACATCCACACCGACTTCGCCCGCACCTCCGGCGCGTACGCGGAGGGCAGGCTCATATCCGGCCTGTTCAGCGCCTACCGGCAGGCCGAGGACCGGAACAGCCACGGCAACATCACCGTGTACAGCGCCGATGCGTCCGTCCCCCTGGCGTACGACGTCTACTGACCGGCCGGCCGGTGCACACGAACGGGTTACTGGCCGACCGTTCGGAGGTCGGCGGGCTTCTCCCCTCCTAGCCTTTTGCGGGCGTAACCAGAGGTCGTGGAAGGGCGTGGGGTGTCTCAGCCGAACAGGGGGGCCGTCGACCATGCGGCGTTGTGGTCGGCGGCCCTCGCCGCAGTCGTCACGCTGTCGCTCGGGGACGGCCGCTACGACTGGCTGAGCCTGGCGTTGGGGACGGCCCTGGCGCTCCAGATCGCCGCCTTCTACCGCCCGGCGCCCCACGAGCCGGGCAGACGGTGGGACCGGTGCACGTCGGCGGGGAGCTTCGGGGCGGTCAGCGGGCTGGTCACCGCGATGGTCCTGGCCTGGCCCGTACAGATCGCGGTCGGCACCCCGCAGCACTGCCGTGCGGACGGAGTCGACCCGGACGACTGCGCCGGCCTCGCGGCGTACCAGTGGCTGGGCATGGTGTGGCTGACGGCCACGATCGCCCTGTCCTGCTGGCACTGGTCGACGGTGGTCCACCGGCCCGCGGGGCAACCGTCCTGACGGCCCCGTGAGCCGTCGGCCGGGCGCGGCCGGTGACCGCCGCCTACAGGCCGACGACGCGCAGGGCGAAGAACCCGGCTGTCAGCATCGAGCCGAAGACGATCAGGCCCAGCCAGAGGTACGGGTGCTCCCACAGGCCGCCGTCCGGACGCTCCTGGTGGGCCTCCGCGGTGGAGCCCTCCACGGGCGGAGTCTCCGTCGGCGGACGCAGCGGTTCGGTCATGTCGCTCACCTTCCTGGCTTCGCAGTGAGGGGCGCCGCACGTCACCCCGGCTGCCCGGGGCGGTAGGTGCCGGCGCTCCATCCGTGCCCCTGGGGGTCGAGGACCCGGGCCCGGTGACCGCCCCACGGTGTGTCCTCCGGGGGGATCACCTCCCGTGCGCCCGCCCCGACCGCGCGGGCGTACCACTGGTCGACGTCCGTCGTGGCCGGCAGCCACAGGTACAGCCCGCCGCCGGTGCTCCGCTCCCGCAGCGGGGCGACGGTGTAGCCGGCGTCGGCGTCGGCGACCATCAGGACGGCCTGCCCCAGGCGCGCTTCGGCGTGGGCGACGGTGTGGCCGGGGCCGTCCCGGCGGGTGAGCACCGTGAAACCGACGGCCGTGAGCCACGCGAGGGCCGCCCGCGCGTCCCGGTAGCTGATGTACGCGTGCAGTTGCGGGCTCGGTCGCGTGGACATGAGGCCCTCCGCTCGGCTCGGTCTGCTGTCCTGCGGGTCGTCGTGTCAGCGCGGTGCTCGCCGTCCGCCTCGGCTCTCGGGCGTCGTGCTCCCGGGGAGCGCCCGCCGCGTACTGCCCGTGCCGGTCGGGGCGGGCGCCGCCGCCCTCTCCCTCGCCGCCTGCTCGGGGTGCCTGTGCCGCCAGTACGGGTTGGCGTGGGAGAGCTTGCCGGACACCCGGCCGTACATGCCGAACGTCGCGATGATCAGTCCCATGACGAAGCTGAACATCACGTTGGTCATGCCGAAGTCCAGCACGTTGGCCGGCCGGTCGAGCACGAAGACGTGGGCGAGGCCGCTCACGACGAACAGGGCGCCCACCGTCATGTTGAGGGTGGAGGCGAGGTTGCCGCCGATCACGGCCCCGGTGAGCAGCGCCAGGCCGGCCGCCGTGGAGATGACGCTCAGCGCGATGTCGGTGCTCAGGCCCGCGATCGTGTCGCCCGAGGTGTCGAACGGCCTGAGCGCGTCGGCGAAGCCGAGACCCGCGAACGTGAGCAGGACGAGGCCGCAGAAGCCGGCGCCGTAGCGGTAGACGGCCGCGAGATGGTGGTCGACCGGAAGTTCGTCTTTGAGCTTCATATCCCTGTTTCATCCGGTATGCCAGGTGTGGATGCACGGTGATCGGCGTGCCGACCGCCCGGTCCGCGTCTAGCGTGGGCGGGGCCAGCACCGATGTGGAGAGGAACGGATCGATGCCGCCCGCCCCCAGCCCTCTGTACGGCCGTACCGCCGTGGTGACCGGGGCGGCGCGCGGCCTCGGGGAGGCGCTGGCCCGGGATCTGGCCGGCCGGGGAGCGCGGGTGGCGCTGCTCGGCCGCGACGAGCGGGCGCTGGCCCGGGTGCGGGATTCCGTTCAGGGCGTGACCGGGTGCTGGGGGGTCGACGTCACCGACGAGCGGGGCATGGCCCGCGCCGGTGCCGAGATCCGCGCGCGGCTCGGGCCCGCCTCGGTGGTCGTCGCCAACGCGGGCGTGGCCGAGGGCGGCCCGTTCGCCGAGTCCGACCCCGCCGACTGGCGCCGGGTCATCGAGGTGAACCTCATCGGCAGCGCCGTCACCGCGCGGACGTTCCTGGCGGACCTGTTCGCCACCCAGGGCTACTTCCTCCAGGTCGCGTCCCTGGCGTCCATCGGTGCGGCGCCGATGATGAGCGCCTACTGCGCCTCGAAGGCGGGAGCGGAGTCGTTCGCCCACGCCCTCCAGGCGGAGGTCGCCCATCGGCGGGTGGGGGTGGGCATCGCCTACATCAACTGGACGGACACCGACATGGTCCGCGACGCGGACCGGCACGCCGTGCTGCGGGAGCTGCGCGGCCACATGCCCCGGCCGGCACGCCGGGTGTACTCCGCCGGGTACACGGCGGGTCGGCTGGTGGCCGCGGTCGAGCGGCGCCGGGCGGCGGTGTACGTGCCCCGTTGGCTGCGGTCGACGCAGGCGGTGCGGGCGGCCATGCCGCCGGTCGTGACGATGTTGTCGCGGCGTGAACTGCCCCGGCTCGCCGCCGCCGAGCCGTTCACGCCCACGGGTCTGCTCGGTGCCGGTGGTGGCCGGGCCGACCGGTCCGGACCCCGGCCGCCGGAGGGGTGAACGGGCTGTTCCGGGCGCGTCGTGCATCCACCGGTGCCGGTGCGTGGGAAGTCGTGGTGTGGGCGGCCGGCGCCGCCCTCGGCCGCCGCGTCGGCAGGAGGTCCTCATGACGGGTCCGGCGATCGACGACAGGTACGCGGTGCACGGGTGCGTCCACGACGGTGCGCACGGCGCGCGGGGGCCACGGCCCGACGTACCGGACACCCCGCTCACCTGGCTCACCATCGGCCTGCCCACGATGGCGTCCCTGCTCGTCGTCTCCCTGCGCCGCCAGGGCGGCCGCAGCTTCACGGCCCGGTGCCAGTGGCCGCGTCTGCATCCCCTCAACGAGCGGGTGGCCGCCGTGGTGCACCATCCGCTGATCATGGTGGAGACCACGCGTCAGCTGGCCAGGGCGGTGGAACTGCACCACCTGGCCGTGGCCGGCCCGCCCCGGCCGCCGCTCGAACCCGTCTCGGTGCGTCTCGGCGTGCACCCGCGGGGCAGGCCGACGGAGCGCGGCAGTGCCACCGACGTGGAGGCCCGTGTCGTCCTGAGCGACCTCCCGTCGCCGCGGACGGGCCCGCCCGCCTCCTGCCGGGTCACGGCGGAGTTCCTGCTGCACGGGGTTGCGTTCGCGTCCTGCACCATGCGCCTGACCCGGCCCGGGTGCGCGGCGGCGGCCCGCGCCGAGGCGGTGGCCCCGCCGAGGCTTTCGTACCCCTCGGCCGCCGCCGTGGGCGCCGCGCACGACCCCGACGTCCTGGTGGCGCGGACGCCGCAGGGGCGGCTGGTGATCGCCCCGCGTGATCCCGGGCATCCGGTGCTGCTCCCCGGCCGGCCGGCCCGCATGCCCGCCCCGGCCGTGCTGGAGGCGGCACGCCAGGCGGCGCTGCTGTGCTCGGGGATGACGTCCGCGGCGGTCACCGGGCTGCGCGTGGACCTGCACGCGCCCGTGCCGCCGTGCGGGGCGTGCGTCGACGTGGCCGGGGAGGTCGGCGGGGCCCGGTTCCTCGTCACGGACGCCGGCCGGACCGCCGCGGCGGGCACGGTGTCCCTCCTCAGGCCCTAGCTGGCGGCACAAGCAACGTGGCGCGGTGAGCGCGTGGAAGGAACAGACGTGGTCATGGAAGATCAGCGGACTCGGCAGGGACTGCACTGCCTGGTCACCGGAGCGTCCGGTTACATCGGCGGGCGCCTGGTCCCGGATCTGCTGGAGGCCGGTCACCGGGTCCGTTGCCTGGCCCGCTCGCCCGGCAAGCTGCGGGACCATCCCTGGGCGGGGGACGTCGACGTGGTCGGCGGTGACGTCACGGACGGCGCGTCGGTCGCCGCCGCCCTGCGCGGAGTCGACGTCGCCTACTACCTGGTGCACGCCCTCGGCTCCGGCTCGGCCTTCGAGGACACCGACCGCCGCGCGGCCCGCGTCTTCGCCGAGCAGGCGCACCACGCGGGTGTCCGGCGGATCGTCTACCTCGGCGGGCTCACCCCGCGCGGCGTCCCCGACCGGGCGCTCTCCCCCCACCTGCGCTCCCGGGCCGAGGTCGGGCGGATCTTCCTGGACTCGCCCGTGCCGGCCACCGTACTGCGGGCCGCCGTCGTCATCGGCTCCGGGTCGGCGTCCTTCGAGATGCTGCGGTACCTCACCGAACGACTGCCGGTCATGGTCACGCCCAGCTGGGTGCACACCCGTACGCAGCCCATCGGGGTGCGCGACGTGCTGCGCTACCTCGTCGGCTCGGCCACCATGCCGGACGACGTCAACCGCTCCTTCGACATCGGCGGTCCGGACGTCTTGACCTACCGCGAGATGATGCGCCGGTACGCCGCCGTGGCCGGGCTGCCGCGACGGCTCATCGTCCCGGTCCCGGTCCTCACCCCGCGCCTGTCCAGCCACTGGGTCGGCCTGGTCACTCCGGTGCCCGCCTCGATCGCCCGGCCGCTGACCGAGTCGCTGCGGCACGAGGTCGTCTGCCACGAACACGACATCGCCCGGTACGTGCCCGACCCGCCGGGCCGCCCCCTGCCGTTCGACGAAGCGCTGGCCCTGGCGCTCCGCAGGGTCCGCGAGGCGCAGGTCGCGACGCGCTGGTCGTCCGCCGCCGTGCCGGGGGCGCCGAGCGACCCGCTGCCCACCGACCCCGACTGGGCCGGCGGCAGTCTGTACGAGGACGAACGGCACCTGCCGGTCGAGGCGTCCCGGGAGGCGCTGTGGCGGGTGATCGAGGGCATCGGCGGTGACAACGGCTGGTACTCCTTCCCGCTGGCCTGGTCCGTACGGGGCTGGCTGGACCGTTTCGTCGGGGGTGTGGGCCTGCGGCGCGGCCGCCGCGACGCCCAGCACCTGCGGGTCGGCGACTCGCTGGACTTCTGGCGGGTGGAGGAGATCGAACCCGGACGGCTGCTGCGGCTGCGTGCGGAGATGCGCCTGCCGGGCCTGGCGTGGCTGGAGATGTACGCGGAGAAGGACGGCGACGGCGGCACGCGGTACCGGCAGCGTGCCCTGTTCCATCCGCACGGTCTGCTGGGCCACGCGTACTGGTGGTCCGTCTCGCCGTTCCACGCCGTCGTCTTCGGAGGGATGGCCCGTAACGTCGCCCAGGCCGCCGCGAGGAGTCCGGGCGTCCGCCGCACACCGTCGCCGACCGGCCGTTCCGGGGCGCAGCGCGGCAGCCGCGGGGTCCGGCGCTAGCGCGTGCCGGCCCCGGCGGGCCCGCCGCCCACGGGCTCCGGGTCCTCAGCCCCGCGCCAGGTCGGTCAGGACCTCGCGGGCGGCCCGCGTCCCCGACGCCAGCGCGCCCTGCACCGACCCGGTCGCCCGGTGGTCCCCGCACACGTATCCGGCGGGGCCGAACCGGGTCGTGCGGCTCAGCGGCAGGGGCGGCCGCATCACCGGCAGCGCGCCCTCGACGGTGCGCACGGCGACCTGCTCCCAGCCGCCCGTGTCGGTCCCGTACAGCTCGGCCAGGCGCCGCTGCACCGCCTCGGCCGCGCCGGGCCGGTCCGCGCCCAGGACGGAGCTGGACACCAGAGCCGTACCGGACGGTGCGTAGGTGGGGGCGACCTCGCTGAGCACGCACGTGTTCAGGACGGTGCCGGCGCTGTCCACCACCAGCGTCGGTTCCGCCAGCGGTGTCCGTGGGGCCGCGTGGTAGTAGGTGGTGACGGTACGGCCGTCCGGTACCGGCAGTCCGGGCAGCAGGCGGGCCGCCGTGGCGGCGTCGGTGGCCACCACGACGGTCGCGGCCGGCAGCTCACCGCCGTCGTCGAGGAGCACCCCGGTGGGGGTGACCTCGCGGACGGGCGTCTCCAGCCGCAGGACCCCGTCGGGCAGGCCGGCGGCGAGCTGGGCCGGCACCGCGCCGACGCCGGCGGCGGGCAGGCACAGCGTGCCGCGGACCATGCTGCGCCAGACCAGGTGGAAGAAGCGGGCGGAGGTCGCCAGCCGGTCCTCCAGGAACACCCCGGACAGGAGCGGCCGCAGGACGAGGTCGACCGTGGCGGCCGACACCCCCGCGCGGCGCAGGGCGCTCGCCACCGACTCGTCCGGACGCCGTTTGAGGACGTTTGCGGGGAGCAGGGCGTCCCGGGCGGTGAGCGCGGCCAGGGCGGCCAGGTCACGGGCGGGCAGAACCCGCCCCGGCACCAGCGACCCCGCCCACCCCGGCCGCCTGGTCGGGTCGGCGAGGCGCACCGGGCCGTCCGGGTGCTGGGCGACCAGGCCGGGGGTGAACGGCCGCAGGCGCAGCGCCCGCAGCTCCAGGCGCCGCCTGACCTGGGGATAGGAGGTGTTGAAGACCTGGAAGCCACGGTCCAGCAGGAACCCGTCCTGCCGGTCGGTCCGCATCCGGCCGCCGACGCCGTCGGACGCCTCCAGCAGGGCCACTCGCCGTCCGGCGCGGCTCAGGTCCAGGGCACAGGCGAGTCCGGCGAGTCCGGCGCCGACGACGACGGTGTCGGGATGGCCGCGCTTGACGCGTTTTCCGGGGTTCTCGCGGTTCCCGTGAGGGTGAACGGTCATGCTCCTCCTGCCCCTGCACGCTCGTCCCGTGCATCATCGGTCTGTTGCGCGGGGGCGGCGACCCGGTACCCACCGCGCGTCACGCCCGCACCTGGGACTGCACGGCCGCGACGGCCGCCGCCAGGTCTGCCGGGTGGGGCACGCCGGCCACGGTCCGGCCCGCCCAGCCGGGCCCCAGGGTGAGGACGAACGGTTTCCTGCGGGCGCCGCGCACGCCCCATTCCAGGTTCGCCACGTGCTGGGCCAACGGCGTGCTCGCGGTGGTCCGGGACTGCGCCCACAGCCCCACCACGGCGGGACCGGTCCTGCGTACGGCCGCGATGAGCGACTCGACGGGCAGCGCCCCACCGAACATGTGCACGGGAAGGCCGCGTTCGGCGAGCGCGGCGGCCAGCACCTCCAGGGGAAGGGTGTGGTACTCCCCCGGTACGCAGGCGAGCAGCGTGGCGGCCCCGGGGCGGGCGGCTGCCGCCGGCCGGGTGCTCCGCCGGAGCGCGCCGGAGACGTGCCAGGACAGCAGGTGCTCGACCTCGACGTACCTCTCCCCCGAGCTCTCCCACTTGCGGCCCACCGCCTGCAGGGTGGGCATGATCACCTCTGTCCAGGCGGTCACCAGGCCGTACTGCTCGATCACGGTCGTGAGCAGCTCGTCCAGCGCGTCGCCGTCGAGGCGGAGGGCGGCGCGGGCGATGCCCTTGCATTCCTGGCGGACGTCGCCGAGCCGTAGGCCGGTACCGGACCGTGTGCGCCCGCGAGCCGGCCGCCGGGACGGCGCGGGGCCGGCCTGCCCGGCCGGTCCGGTGTCGAGCGGCCCCTCGCCCAGCGCGATGCGCGCGGCCTCGGCGGGGGGCAGGCCGGTCGCCGTCAGCGCGCACATGCGTTCCAGCCGGGCCACGTCCACCACGGTCCAGCGACGGTGTCTGCCGTCGGAACGCAGGTCGGGGCCGAGGCCGTAGCGGCGGTCCCAGGTACGGACGGTGGTCGGCGCCACGCCCAGCCGACGGGCCACCTCGCCCGTCGTCAGCCCGACTCCCGGTTGCGCGGTCTCCCGCTCGTCGCCGTCTGCGCCCACGTCTCCCTCCAGGTCCCCCTCGGGTGCGTCCGTGTCACGCGGCCAGTGTACGACGCATAAACGACGCATGTTGCTTGCGTCGTTTCGCGGGCCAAGACTGGGTGAGCGGTGACCGCACCACGACCGCTGCCGGTGACGCCCGGCAGACGGCCTTCCGTCCCCGCACCTCACGCACGGCAGGAGGAAGCAGGCCATGAGCAGGAACCCGCGACCCGACGTACCCCTCCAGCCACCCGCGATCGCTCAACCACTGGCGGAGACGGTCTACGAGGACGAACTCGCCCGCGGCCTGCTGGCAGCCGACGAGTACGCGTTCGCGGCCGTCTACCGGCGTTGGGGGGCGCTGGTCTACACCATGGCCACGCGTTCCCTGGGTGACTGCCACGAGGCCGAGGACGTGACCCAGCAGGTCTTCATCGGCGCCTGGCGTGGACGCCACACCTTCCGCCCGGACCGGGGCTCACTCGGCGCGTGGCTCGTGGGCATCACCCGACGCAAGATCGCCGACGCCCTGGCGGCCAGGACGAGGCGCCTGACACTGATCGACTCCGCCGCCCATGACGCCGGCCCGCCGCCTCCCGACGCCGCGGCGCCGGACGACGTGCTGGACCGCATCGTCCTGGTCGACGAGCTGTCGCGGCTCCCCCGGCACCAGCGGCAGATACTGAGCCTGGCCTTCTACGAGGACCTCACACAGGCTCAGATCGCGCAACGCACCGGTCTGCCCCTGGGCACCGTGAAGAGCCACGCCCGCCGCGGCCTGCACCGCCTGCGCCGCAGCATCGAGCAGAGCCGTCCCGGCGCGGCGGACCTGTGAGGCGCTGCCGGGACCGCCCCGCCATGTCCGCGGCCACCGCATGCGCCTCTCCCCGCCGGCCGCATCCGCGATGCGGCCCGGACGAGAAACACGAGCGACACCTTCCGACAGCGGACCATCTCCCCGAACGGGTGATCCCCATGACCTCTCGCACCCCTCGCCTCATCGCCGCCGCGGCCGGCGCCAGCGCCCTGGCGCTCGGGGCCGCCGCACCCGCCCTGGCCCTTCCCGACGCCTCTGCCGACGACCAGGCCATGGTGTCCGTCTTCCACGGCGTCCCCGGCCTCACCGTCGACGTGTACGCCGACGGCAAGGAACTGCTGGGCGACTTCGAGCCCGGCACCTTGACGGACCCGCAGGCCCTGGACCCCGGCACCTACACCGTCGAGATCTTCGCAGCGGGCCAGGGTCCCGACGGCACTCCCGCCGTCGAGAAGGACATCGAGGTACCGGCGGGAGCGAACGCCACGATCGCCGCCCACCTCTCCGCCGACGGCAAGCCTCAGCTCACCGCCTTCGTCAACGACGTCTCCGCCGTGGACGCCGGCAAGTCCCGGGTGACCGTACGCCATGTCGCCGCGGCCCCGGCGGTGGACGTCCGGGCGGGCGGACAGCCCGTGTTCGAGGGGCTGGAGAACCCCGGCCAGGACACCACCGTGGTCGACGCCGGCACCGTCTCCGCCGATGTCACGCTCGCCGGTACGGACACCGTGGCCCTCGGTCCGGCCGACCTGAACCTCGCAGAGGGAACCAGCACCGTCGTGTACGCCTGGGGCAGCGCCCAGGACGAGAACCTGGCGCTGAAGACGCAGACGCTCAGCGGGATGGGGTCCGCTCCCGACGGCGTCGACGCGGGCGGCAGCGGCGCGGCCGTCGGGCACAACTCCTCCGACGAGTGGACGGCCTGGGCCGCCGCGGCCGGTGCGGTGACGCTGGCGGGCGTCCTGGTGGTGCGCCGGGCCGCGGGCCGACGTGGCTGACACCGCGCGACGGCTCACCGGCCTGACGGCGGCGGCCGCGGCGCTGGCGGTGCTCACCGTGCAGCCGTCGCTGTCGCAGCCGTCGCCGCCCCCGCCCCGGCCGGTGGACTTCGGGCGCGCCGCGTCGCTCGGGGACGCCGCGGCGGCCCGGCCCCCGGGCACCGCGGCGGCGGAAGGCGAGGGTGCGCAGCAAAACCGGCGTCAGGACCCCTCCCCGCGGCGGATCGTCGTACCGGGCGCCGGCCTCGACGCCCGCGTGCGGCCGGTGGGCGTGGACGGACAGGGCTCCGTGGCCGTACCGGCCGACCCTTCCGTGGCCGGCTGGTACCGCTTCGGCCCGGCGCCGGGCAGTACGGAGGGATCGGCCGTGCTCGTCGGGCACGTGGACGGCGACACGGGCGCCCTCGGCGAGTTCGCGGCACTGTACGACGTCCGTCCCGGGGACCGGATCGAGGTGCGGCGCGCCGGAGCCCGCCCGGTCGGCTACCGGGTCGTCTCCCGGTCGACGGTGCCCAGGCGGGAACTGCCGCCGTCCGTGTTCCGCCGCACCGGCAGCCCGGTCCTCACCCTCGTCACCTGTGCGCCCCCCTTCGTCCCGGAACGGGGCGGCTACCAGTCCAACCTCGTCGTGACGGCGCGACCACTACCGTCCTGAGACGCGGGGGGACTCGGTGGAGGCCGGGCCGGTACGGACCGGCGAACAGGCACCGGGCGCAGGGGAGGGCGAACAGGCACCGGGCGCGGGGCAAGAGGCACTGGGCGGGAGGATGGAGGGCAGCGTGGCACATGTCGAGCCCGCGCACCTGGTCGAACTGGCGCTTGGTCACGCCGCTTCGGCGGCGGACGAGACCGCCCTGCGGCACATCGCCGGGTGCCGTCACTGCCGCGAGGAACTGGCCCACATGCGGCGTGTGGTGAGCACCGCGCGCGGCGCCGGCCCCGCCGAGCGGCTTACCGTGCCGCCCGAGCGGATCTGGGAGCGCATCGCGATCGAGCACGGTGCGGGGGATCCCGCGCCGACGCGGTCCGGGACGGACACGCGCGGGCCCTGCGGGACGCGGCGGACCGCGTCGCTGGGGCGGGGCACCGCCCGGACGCGGGCGGGGTGCTTCCTGCTCGGTCTCCTCGGCTTCGTCCGGATCGTCCGGCGTCTGGCTCGCGGCCACCGCCGTGCCCGCCCGGCGCAAGACGGTGGCGCGGGTCGGCGCGCGGATCCCCCGAACACCTCGACCGCGCCCTGAGCGGCACCGTGCGGCGCCGCGAGCCCCTCGGCCGGGCGTGGTGCGCCGGTGGTGAACGCCGGTCCCCCGCCCGTACGGCTGCGTATGCACCGGGTCTGGTCGATCGGCGCTCGGTCGATACCGGGGGGGGGACCGGGCCGGCCCATCAGGTGCCGGGACCCGCGGACGCTTTCGCCGCCGGCCCTGCTGCACGCGACGGCGAGGACGCCGGCGACGGGGAGCAGGTCGTTCCCGCCCTCGCCCGCCGTCGCGGGGGTACGCCGCCGGCCTGCGGGGGCAACGGCCGCAGTGACTGGCCGGGGGACCACTCGCTCGGACTCACGCGTGCCGCAGGACGGCGTCGCCGAGCCGGCCGACCGCGTCCCCGGCGGGCGGATGGTCACCATCGCGGTCGGGCACCTGGTCCACGACGCGGCGCCGGAGGCGGTCGCCCGGGCGGGGGTGTCGGTCGCCCGGGCGGGGGTGTCGGTCGCCCGGGCGGGGGTGTCGGTCCTGCTGAGCGCCGGCCCGGCCCCGGTGGGCGCCCGACCGGCCGCGCCGGGCCGCCGCCGGAGCCGGCCGGGGGTCCGCCTGCCGCGGGCCCGCCCTTTGCCCCGTTCGCACCAGCCACGATGGCGTCCGCCGCCGAGTCGGGCGACGGTGAGGAGAGCCGGCCGCTTTCGCCGGCGTTCTCCACCCGCGGCGAGGGAGCCAGCGCATGTCCGAACGCAACACGACGCTACGCAGCCTGCACGACGTAGGCCTTGCCGCCTGGTTCGGCGGTTCTCTGATGGGAGCGGTCGGACTGAACGGGGCGGCCCGCGACGAAGGCGGGACCTGGGCGACGACCGCGCGGATCGCCAGCACCGGCTGGGGGAAGTGGACACCCGTCAACGCCGCGGCCATCGCCGCCCACCTGTTCGGCTCCGGCGGCCTGCTCGCGGTGAACGCGCCCCGCGTCGCCGCCCAGCAGGGCGTCGCCGCCTCCACGCTCGCCAAGACCGTCCTGACCGGTGCCGCCCTCGCGGCCACCGCCTACAGCCGGTTCCTGGGGAAGAAGATCGAACTGGCCGCCTCCTCGAAGACCGAGGACGTGGAGAAGGCGGCCGAGCACCCGATCGACGTCGACAAGGCCCAGCGGCACCTGTCCTGCATGCAGTGGACCGTCCCCGCCCTGACCGGCGGCCTGCTGGTGCTCAACGCCCTGCACGGTGAGCAGCAGCGCCCCGCCTCACAGATGCACGGCATGCTCCAGCGTGCCCGGGCCATGACGCCCGCCATGCTCCCGTCGTTCCCGGACTGGCACGTGAGGCACTGACACGGACCGTCCGGCCCACGCGCGCGACACCGTCCCGACGTGCGCGTGGGTGTGCGACGGCCGCGCGGGGCGTCCGGAAGCCGGGCACGGCACGGACGTACGGGCTCGCTGCGTCCCCTCGGGTGGTGACCGGCGCGCCGCCGTTTCCGCGGCGGGCGACTCCGGGAATCCAGCATCGCATGGGTGACTACGACAACGCGATCACGGTGAACGTTCCTCCCGGCCGGCTCTTCGACTACCTCGCCGACGTGGAACACCTCCCCGCCTACCTGCCACGGCTGAGGACCGCGCACCTCCACGACGGCGACCGTGTCACCGTCACCGCCCACATCGAGCCGCCCGACGCGCCCGAGCAGGACGTCACCGGCGAAGCCTGGATCCGCGTCCTCGAACACGGCACCACCCTCGAATGGGGCGCGCCCGGACCGTCCGACTACCACGGCCGGCTCCGCGTCACCGCCGGCGACGCCCCCGGCACCTCCCGTCTCACCGTCGAGCTGCACACCCGGCAGACCGAGGGCCGCCAGGTCGACGAGGGGCTCCGCGAGGCCTTGCACGGCATCAAGAAGGCCGTGGAAGGCGCCGAGGCCTGAGGGCACCGAATCACTGGGGCGGGCGCCGCAGGGGGGCGGGGCGCTTGGAAAGCCGTCCGCCGGGCACCCGGAGCGCACGCCCGACGACAGCGACCGGTGAGGACGAGGGGTACCTGATGACGCACGCCGCGCACGAGCGGGCCCGGCGCCCGGCATCCACGTCCCAGTGGCCGCTCCTGCTGCTCTTCCTCGGCCTGTGCTACGCCGTGGCCGCGGCGGGAGGTGCCGCCGCGGCCGACGCCGGCAGTACCTACACGTCGCTGGACCGCCCCGCGTGGGCCCCGCCGTCCTGGCTGTTCGGTCCCGTCTGGACGGTGCTCTACGCGATGATCGCCGTCTCCGCCTGGCTCGTCGTGCGCGCCCGCGCCGCGGCGAGCGTGAAGCCGGAACTGGCCGCCTGGGCAGCACAGCTCGCGTTCAATCTCGCCTGGACCCCCCTGTTCTTCGCCGCCGGCCGGTACGGTCTGGCGTTCCTCGACATCTGCCTGCTCCTCGCGGCCCTCGGCGCGACGATCCTGCTCTTCCGGCGCAGGAGCCGGACCGCGGCGCTGCTGCTCGTCCCCTACGCGCTGTGGACGCTGTACGCGGCGGCGCTCAACTTCGCCCTCTGGCAGCTCAACACCTAGCTAGTGCCGCGCTCAAGGGGTGCGCGGGCTCTCGGGCCGCACGGCGCGCGGGATCGAGCCGGTCCGGGCGCTGCACCGCCGGGGCGTCATCCGCGGCTGCCACGCAGACATCGACCCCGCCGCCCTCGACCGCGGCGTGCAGGCGCTCGTGTCGGTGCGGGTGCGCCCCCTCAGCCGCGCCGTCATCGACGCCTTCAAGGCCTTCGCCGGCGGCCGGCCGGAGGTCCTGCACGTGTTCGTGCTCTCCGGGGGCGACGACTTCCTGCTCCACGTCGCGGTGCAGGACCTCGACCACCCGCCCGCCTTTCTGACCGACCGGCTCAGCAAGCGCGGTGAGATCACCGGCTTCCGCCTCGGTCATCTTCAGCAGGTGAGGAACACCGCCTCCGCACGTCTTCCGGCGCCCGCCTGCTGAGGCGGTCCGGCCGGCTGAGGGCGCCGGCCCGAGGGCCCGGCCCCGCGGCGATCACCGTCACCTCCGCGGGGCGGCGTTCAGCGGGGCGTCACCCAGCCCGGTGTCCAGGTCCCCGCGGCGTCGTGGCGGGCCGTGGTGGTGGCGAGGTGGCCGCGGAGGGTGGCCAGTGCCGGGTGGGGGTTGTCCCGGTGCCACAGGAGTGAGTGCGGGTAGACGGGCGTCGGGTCGGTCACCGGGATGCGGCACAGACCGTGGCCGGCGGGCCGGACGAGGCGGGTCCGCTCGCCCATGAAGGTGGCCAGGGCCGGGCTGTCGGCGACGGTGTCCAGGAGCGCGTCGGAGCCGAAGTTGGGGCCGGTCGCCTCGATGGTGAGGCCGAACTCGGCGACGAGGTCGTCGTAATAGGCGGCCCACTCGGTGCCGGGGACGATGCCGGGCATCCAGATCCGGTGCCCGGCGAGCCGGGCGAGGGGCACCGACCGGGCGCCCGCGAGCGCGTGGGCGGGGCCGGTGAGGAGCTGGAGCGGCTCGTCGAGCGCGCGCACGGACCGGATGTCGTCGGGCAGCGGCCGCCCGGGCGCGGCCACGGCGCGGAAGGAGGCGTCGATCTCGCCGGACCGGACGGCGGTGACGGCCGTCTCGATGTCGAACAGCCACACCACGTCGAGCTCGATCTCCGGATGCGCGCGGTGGAAGGCGCGCATCAGGCCCGACGCCGCGCCGCGTGAGGCGAGCACGTCGACGCGCAGCGGGCGGCGGCCGGTGCTCACCGACGCGACCGCGCGTCCGGCGACGCGCAGCAGCTCGCGCGCGTGGGGCAGGAACGCCTGCCCGTCGGTGGTCGGCTCGGCGCCGCGCGGGGTACGGGTGAACAGCCGCACGCCGAGGCTGCGCTCCAGCGCGGCGATGCGCTTGGAGACGGCCTGCTGGGTGACCGCCAGTTCGGCGGCGGCGTCCTGGAAGCGCCCCGCGTCGACGACGGCGACGAAGGTCCGGACGGTGTCGAGATCCACGCCGACACCCTAAGGGCACAACCGCAGGTTGTGGCCAGGCAGCCTCCTGGTTGTTTGATCCCCGCGGGCCCTCCCCGCTTGGATGCACTCGGTCGCGGATCGGTGGTGCGGGCGGTGAGGGCGAGGGGCGGCGGCATGAGAAGCGGGCACCGGCTGGGACAGCCGCCCGGAGGCCGGCCGGGGCGGCGGTTCGGGTGGCTCTGGGGGGCGTACGGGACCAGCGCGCTCGGCACCTGGCTCGCCTTCGGCGCGTTCCCGCTGATCGCCGTCCGGGTGCTGCACGCCGGACCGGCCGAGGTCGCCCTGCTGGCCTCCGTGGGGGCCGCGGTGGGCGCGGCGGTGGCGGTGCCGCTCGGCCCGTGGGTGGAGTTCCGCCGCAAGCGGCCGGTGCTGATCGGGACGGACCTGGTGCGGTGCGCGGCGCTGCTGACGGTGCCCGCCGCGTACGCGCTCGGCGTGCTCACCTTCCTCCAGCTCCTGCTGGTCTCGGTCGTGCTGGCGGCGGCCGACATCACCTTCCGCGCCGCCTCCGGCGCGTATCTCAAGACGCTGCTGCCGCCCGAGGACCTGCTGGTCGCCAACGCCCGGTTGGAGTCCACCTCCTGGGCGACCACGATCGCCGGACCGCCGCTGGGCGGCGCGGCGATCGGGCTGCTCGGCCCGGTGGCGACGGTGGTGGCCGACGCGGTCAGCCACCTGCTCTCCGCCCTGGGCATCGGCGCGATGGGCGGGGGCGAGCCACGGCCAGGTCCCCGGCCCGCACGCCTGCGGGCCGGGGACCTGGCCGACGGCTGGCGGTACATCCTCTCCGACGCGACGCTGCGCCCGCTGCTCCTCAACACCGCCCTGTTCAACGGCCTGGTGATGGCCACCCAGCCGCTGCTGGCCGTGCTCATGCTCGGCGAACTGGGGTTCGCCCCGTGGCAGTACGGTCTCGCGTTCGCCGCGCCCTCGGTCGGCGGGCTGCTCGGTTCCTGGCTGGCCCGGCCGCTCGTCACCCGGTTCGGTCAGCACCGGGTCCTGGTCGCGGCCGGGGCGGCGCGCGCCATCTGGCCGGTCGGCCTGGCCTTCCTGGGCCCGGGCACCGGGGGGCTGCTGCTGGTGATCGGCGTGGAGCTCGGCCTCGTCCTCTGCTGCGGTGTCTTCAACCCCGTCCACGCCACCTGCCGCCTCCAGCGCACCGCGACCCACCGCGTCGCCCGCACCCTGTCCGCCTGGCAGGTGACGGCCAAGGCCTGCACCGCGCTGCTGACGGCCCTCTGGGGCGTACTGGGCGGCCTGCTCGGCCCGCGCACGGCCATCGCCCTGGCCGGCGTGCTCCTGCTGGCCACTCCGCTGCTGCTGCCCCGCCGCGCGGCAACCCGTCCGGCCGGGCCGGAGGCGGAGCCGGCACCGGATCGCGTCTGACAGGCGGCGACGGCCGCAGCACCGTGCCGGAGGCGCTGCCCGGGGCCAGGGCCCGCCGGTGCCGACCGCAACGCCGACGGGTCCCCCGTTCAGGTGGCGTCGGGCCCGTCCCGCTGCCGGACGGCAGCCCCACGCGTTCGTCACGGCGAGATGACAGACACGACCTTGCCCGGGGCACGGCACACGGCTGCCCCCTCAGAACGGCGCAGCCGTCCGTGGCGCTACGTGGCCGCGTCGGTGCCGACCGCGCCGGCCGCGGTGGCGTTGGTGGTGCGCGGTGGCTCGGGGGCGACCGCGGTCGCCTTCGCGGGCGGGCCGCCCCTCGCGATCAGTGGGGACCGGGCCGAGCCGGCGGTCGGGATGGTCCGGCCGGGCGCCGCGGAGGACGCGGCAATCGAGCCCGCGCCGCTCACCGAAGCCGGACCTGCGGCACTCGACCGCGCCCGCGCCAGGTCCGCCCTGTCCGTGCCGGTGCTCGGACCCATGGCGTTGACGATCGCCATCCGGCGCGGCACGGCCTCCGACCCGGAGGTGGAGGCGGGCGCCGTGGCCGTGGGCACGATGTCGCCCGCCGGGGCCGTGGGCACGATGTCGCCCGCCGGGGCCGGTGGGCGCGTGCCGCTGACCGGTGGTGCGGGCGGGCCGTTCCGGTTGACGGTCGGCGAGGCCGCCGGCGAGCGGCTCGCCCTGCGCGCCGTGTCCGACGCGGCGGACGCCGCCGGGCACCCGGTGCGCGGAGTCGTGCACGCCGCCGTCCACCTGGACGACGCCACGCCGGCCGACCTCGCCCAGACCCGGATCCGGGCCGTCCTCGCGCCCGAGGTGCAGGGCACGCCGCACCCCCGGACGGACCGCCGGGCGGGGTCGGGGCCCGCCCGGCCCGGCGCTGCCGGAACGGCGGTGTCGTCATGACGGACGGCCACGGTCTGGCGGCACGGACGATGACCGCCCTGGAACGCACCACGGGGGTCCGGCCGGAGTTCGGCCTGCGCCTGTGGGACGGCAGCTCGGCCGGGCCGCGTACCCCGGCGGTGGTGGTGCCCTCCGCACGGGCCTGGCGTCGGCTGCTGTACCGCCCCGGGCGCCTGGCGGCCGCCCGGGCGTTCGTCGCCGGGGAGGTGACCGTCGACGGAGACCTGACGGAACTGCTGCACAGCGCCTTCCCCCTGGGGCTCGCCGCGACGCCGCGGGCCCTGGCCCGCCGTCTTCCGCGGGCCGCCGCCGGAGCCGCGGAGCTGGTGAGCCTGGCCGTGCGCGCGGGCGCCGGGGGCCCGCCCCCGCCCCGCCCGCGCAGCGAGCTGCGCCGCCGTCTGCGCGGGACGGACGCCGTACGCCACCACTACGACGCCGGCAACGGCCTCTACGAGGTGATCCTCGGGCCGACGATGGCCTACTCCTGTGCCTACTGGACCGGGTCCGCGGGAGGGACGGACCCGCTCGACGTGGCCCAGCGGGCCAAGCTCGACCTCGTCTGCCGCCGGCTGCGGCTGCGGCCGGGGATGCGCCTGCTGGACGTCGGGTGCGGCTGGGGCGCCCTGCTCTCCCACGCCGCGCAGCACTACGGAGTCCGCGCGGTCGGCGTGACCCCGGCGCGTGAACAGGCCGCCTACGCGACCGCCCGCCTCGCCCGCGAGGGCCTGGCCGACCGGACCGAAGTGCGGCTGTGCGGCTACCGGGACGTGACCGACGGACCCTACGACGCGATCGCCGGTGTGGAGGTGACGCAGCACCTCGGCCGCGGGGAACTCGCCGCGTACGGCAGGAGCCTGCACCGCCTGCTCGTCCCCGGCGGGCGGGTCCTGGCCCAGGACGTGTACGTCACCCCCGAGGGCCGGCCCTGGCGGCGCGACGCCCTGATCCTGCGCTACGTCCTGCCCGGGCTCGACCTCCGGCTGCTCAGCGACAACGTCCGGTACCTGGAGGCCGCCGGGCTGGACGTGGAGGAGGTGCACGACCTGCGGGGTCACTTCGCCCGCACCTTCCGCGCCTGGCTGGCCGGCCTGGAGGCCGGCTGGGACCGGGCGGTGACCGACGTCGGCGTGGAACGCGCCCGCACCTGGCGCCTGTTCCTGGCCCTGGGCGCCGTGGGATGCGAACGCGACTGGATCGGGGCGGCCCACACCGTGGCCGTCCGCCGATGAGGCAAGGGGCGGGGAACCACGCGGCCGGCCGGTCAGTCCAGCAGCGCGGCGGCCTGCGCGCGGACCGTGTCCCAGGCGGCGGGCGGCAGGTCGGCGAGGGCCGTCGCCCGGAGCGCGCGCAGGGTCTCGTCCGTGCCGCCGGTGCAGGCGGCGCTGCCGGTGAGCACGTCGTAGCCGTCGCGGACGGCGACGCGCAGCAGGCGGCTGCCGTCGGCGTCGGCGTGCACCGCCGAGGCGGTCACCAGCGGCGGTTCCCCGCCCGCCGCGCCGGGCGCCTTGCGGAAGGCGCCGGCGACCGGCTCACGCCAGTGCAGGCCGAGCAGGACGGCACGCTTGGCGACCACCTCGGACAGGTCCGCCTCCCGGACGCCGCCGGACTCCAGCACCGTCGCCTTCGCGTCCAGGACGAGCGCCGCGGGCAGCAGACAGCGCAGCGAGCTGCCAACGATGTTGCCGCCGACGGTGGCGCTGCGCCGTACGGCCCCGGTGCCCACCTGGGCGGCTGCCTGGCGCAGGACGTCGGGGACCCGGTCGTCCAGCCGGTGCAGCACCACCGCGCCGCCCACCCGGGTGGGCTCCAGGACGTTGGCCTCGGGGAGCTCGCGCAGTGACACGGCCTGTTCGGGGAAGCCGTCCCGCTGCCATGCGGCCCACTGGAGCGTCGCGCCGCCGATCAGCACGGCCCCTTCGGCCAGGCACTCACCGGCTTCGGACACGGTCGTGGGCAGACGCAACCACACCAGGTACCACCCTGCCTTCCTCACACAGCGAACGGAAGCGGCAGATGCATTCAAGCCACCCGCCCCCGGTAAGACAATCCCTTCGGCGGGGGGCGCACACAGGGCTCACACGAGCACGCCCCACCGGGATCGCCGGGCTCGGACGCCGGGCTGCCGCCCACGGGCGGCGCGACCTCGTGGAGGGCGGCCGGGCGGCATGGTTCCGCCGCGGCCGCGGCCGGCAGGGTGGCGCAGGCCTGAGCGCCGCGGCGGCGCGTGACGGCCGGCCACCGGCCGTCACGGCGTGCGGAAACCCCGGAAGGTCACGGGCCTGCGGGACGTGAAGCCGAGCCGCTCGTACAGTGCGACGGCGCCGGTGTTCGCCTCGGACACATGCAGGAAGGGGCGTTCGCCACGGGCCACGATCCGGGTCACGAGCGCCCCGACCAGGCGGGCGGCGTGGCCCCGGCCACGCGCCTCGGGGGCGGTGCAGACGGCGCTGATCTCGGTCCAGCCCGGCGGCCGCAGCCGTTCGCCCGCCATCGCCACCAGCGTGCCGTGGTCGCGGACGCCGAGATAGGTGCCCAGTTCGCGGGTGCGCGGCCAGAACGGCCCCGGCCCGGTGCGCGCGACGAGAGCGAGCATCTCCGGAACGCTGTCCGCGCCCAGTTCGACCACACCGGCGTCGTCCCCGGCGGGCGGACGGCCGGGCCGGCCGCCGCCGGACCAGACCATCTGGCGGCCGGCCAGGTCGAACACCGGCTCCCAGTCCGCCGGCGGAGTGGCCGGGCAGCCGAACATGTCGGCGAGCGCGCCCGGCCCGAGCAGCCGCGCCAGGTCGGTCCAGGCCGCCCCGTCCGGGTCGGCGGTCACCGCGCAGAACGTCGCGACCCCCGGCAGGTAGGTGGCGGCACCGCCCAGCCGGCGGGCGAAGCGTGCGTGGTGGCCGCGCAGCGACCAACCCACCGGGTCGTCCAGTGCGGGATCGTCGCGGGTCACCATCGTGTCGTACCCCTCCTGTCGTGTCCGGTCGTGTCCGGTCGCGCGGGGCAGCCCCCGTCCGGGCAAGGGCGCGATCATAGACAAGCGCCTCGGAGGGCCGCGCGGCGGGCCCGGCCACGCCGTGCGTGTCCGCGGGCGGCGCCCACCCGTACCGCCGATCAGAGCGGGCGGCGAACGGACATGTCTGACACCGTCGGACCAGGGCATGAGTGCTCAGGCGGGAACCGCACGCCGTATCGAGTGACGCGAGGTGAGCCATGACGAAGGCCAACAACGACCTGACCCCGAAGTACACCGTCCCCGGCATCGAGCGGGAGGCCGCCGGCCGGCTGATCGGTCTGCTGCGGATGCGTCTGCACGCCCTGAACGATCTCCACCTGACCTTGAAGCACGTGCACTGGAACGTGGTCGGACCGCACTTCGTCGCCGTGCACGAGATGATCGACCCCCAGGTCGACCGGGTGCGGGAGATGGCCGACGACGCGGCGGAGCGCATCGCCGCGCTCGGCGGAGTGGCCCAGGGCACGCCCGGAGCGCTGGTGAACGAGCGCAGCTGGGACGACTACTCCATCGGCCGCGCCGACGCCATCGCCCACCTCGCCGCGCTCGACCTCGTCTACACGGGGGTGATCGAGGGCGTTCGGGCCGCGGTCAAGGAGGCGGGCGAGATCGACCCGGCCACCGAGGATCTGCTGATCGAGCACCTGCGCGACCTGGAGCAGTTCCAGTGGTTCGTGCGGGCCCACCTGGAGAGCGCGGGCGGCACCCTCGCCACCGGTGGCACGCACACCGAGCAGGAGGCGGCCGCCAAGGGCGCCGAACTCGGCTGACACCGGGGTCGGCGGACGGCGCGGCCCGCGGCCCGCGACCCGCTCGGGACGCCGCAGCGGTCGCCCGGTGCCTGGCGCGGGCACCGGGCGACCGCGCTCCCGGGCGAAGCCGCCCGCGGGGCGGGCTCAGCCGTGCGTCTCCGGCCGGACCGCCGCCGGCCGGACGCCCCGGCCGTCCCGGGTTCCTGACGGAGGTGTCGCCGGACCGGCGAAGCTGGACGCCGGTGATGCGTGAGCCGGACGCGGTGACACTTCAGGGCAGAGACGTTCCGGTTGCCGGTGTACCGGACCGTAGCCGGCGCGCGGGACGCTCACCGCCCGGGGGCCGCGAGCGCGTCCAGGGACCGTGTCAGTTCCGGGCTCAGCCGGACCTGGGCGGTGGCGATGTTCTCGTCGAGGTGGTCCGGGCTGGAGGTGCCGGGGATCAGGAGCGCGTGCTCGTAGCGGTCCAGCAGCCAGGCCAGGCCGACCTGCGCCGGTGTGGCGCCCAGCGACGCGGCCGCCGCCACGACCTCGGGGTGGTCGGTGACCTTGGCGAAGCCGGGGAAGGCCGAGCCGAGCGGGAAGTACGGCACCCAGGCGATCCCGTGCTCCCGGCACAGCTCCAGCAGCGGCTCGCCGGAGCGGTCCAGCAGGCTGTACGGGTTCTGGACGCAGGCCAGCCCCACCGGCAGTGCCTGGCGCAGCTGCTCCAGGGTGACGTTGCTGACGCCGACACCGCCGATCTTGCCCTCGTCGCGCAGCGCGGCCATCTCGGCGAGCTGGCTGTCCAGGTCCACCCGCTGCTCCTCGGGCAGCGGGCTCCCGTCCTGCTGCGCCTCCATCAGCCGCAGGTTGACCACGTCCAGCCGCTCCACGCCGAGTGCGGCGAGGTTGGCCTCCACTCCGGCGCGCAGTTCCTCGGGCCGCTGGGCGGGCCTGAGCCCGCTGTCGAGGCGGTCGGCGCCGACCTTGCTCACCAGCACGAGGTCGTCCGGGTAGGGGTGCAGGGCGGTGCGGATCAGCTCGTTGGCCAGCCCGACCCCGTAGTACTGCGCCGTGTCGATGTGGTTGACGCCCGCCTCGATCGCGCGGCGCAGCACGGCGAGGGACCGCTCGCGGGGCGGCGGGGTCGGGCGTCCCGGGCCGGACAGCTGCATGGCGCCGAACCCGATCCGGGCCACCGGGCGTCCCGCCAGCGTGGTGGTGCCGCCGGGTGCCTGGGGCGATGCGTTCTGCTCGGACACGCTGTGCTCCTGTCGTGAGTGACGATCCGGCTCCCCGATGCCGCGGCCTCGAACCATTGCTCGATCGCTCGAGCTGTCGCCTACCGTGGCCCGGAGAGAAACCGGAATTAGTGTAGGCCCCCACTGTGTGGGGCTCACATAAGGAGGGGTGCGTGGACGAGCTCCAGCTGGCCGAGCAGATGCTGTCCTGCGTGACGAAGATGCGCAGGGCGCTGGACGAGCGTCTGAAGGTGTACGGGCTGTCCGTGCCCCGCAAGCGGGTGCTCGGAGCACTGACCGAGGGGCCGGTGCGGCAGGGCACGCTGGCCGCGGCCTTCGCGGTGACCCCGCGGACGATCACGGAGCTGGTCGACGGCCTGCAGCGGGACGGCCTGGTGGAGCGGCGGGACGACCCGGCGGACCGCCGGGCGCGTCTGGTCTGCCTCACCCCGGCCGGGCGCCTGGCCGACGAGCAGGCGAAGGCCGCCCGCGCGGAGGTGATCGGCGGGATGTTCGCGGACCTGCCCGCGGAGGACCGGGCCGCGCTCGCCCGGATCCTGACCTCGATCGACCACCGGCTCGGCGCGGTGCCGCTCGACGAGCGGACCCGGTGAGGGGAGCGGACCCGGTGAGGGCAGCGGACCCGGTGAGGGCAGCGGACCCGGTGAGGGCAGCGGACGGCCCGTCGTGGTGAGCCGCCCTCCGCACAGGAGCGGTCAGCCGCGCAGCCAGCGCAGCGTCTCGGCGTAGAAGGCCGCCGTGCGCTCGGGCTGGTCGTCGCCGAGCAGGTCGGCCGACACCTCGTAACCGCGCCGGGCCAGGTGCCAGGCGAGGACCGCGTACGGGGCGCGGTAGGCGGCGAGGTCCTGCGGGGGCACCGTGAGCTGCCGGCCGGGGACGGCGGGGGTGAGCGTGTCGCGCTCGTAGACGCAGTCCAGCGTGAGGATGCGCCAGTGGCCCTCGCGCCGTTCCAGGCGGTAGACGATGCGGGTGTAGGAGACGAGGTCGGCGGTGACGCCGTCGACCTCGGTCCGCACCTCGATGCCCGCGGGCACCTCGGCGAAGGCCCGGTCGCCCGCGATCTGGACGGTGGGCGGGGACAGCCGGTGGCGGCTGGCGTCGCCCCGGCCGGCCATGGCCTCGGAGGCGCTCACGAAACCCGGCCCGTCGCCCCGGTACCAGCTGAGGGTCACCGTGGAGTCGGGCCAGTAGCAGGCCCGCATCTGGTCCCACCAGCCGCGGTCGCGCCCCTGGCGTTCCAGCAGCACGGTCTGGGTGACGGCGTCGATGTCGGACATGGACGTGTTCTCCTCGTCTTTCGGGAATTCTCGGGGCCGGATCCGTGGCGGGCCGGGGTCAGTCGACGGTACGTGCCGCCGCGAGCCGGTCCTTCGTCGCCGTGAGGTCCTGCTCGGAGTAGTGCGTGCCGGCGCGGACCACGCCGACGACCCGGTGCAGGTTGGCCGCGTCGGCGACCGGATCGGCGTCGAGCAGCACCAGATCGGCGTTCCGGCCCGCCTCGACGGTGCCCATCGAGTCCGTGGTCCCCAGGAACTCGGCGGCGAACAGCGTGAGCATCTGCAGCAGGCGCAGCGGCGGGACACCGGCCTCGGCGAGCAGGTCGATCTCGTCGTGCAGCGCCGCACCGGGAACCACCCACACGGCTCCGGAGGAGTCGGTGCCCACGAGCATCCTGACACCGGCCTCGTCGAAGATCCGCGCCATGTCGTACTCGGCGCGGTGGGAGGCGGCCAGGGTGGCGCGCTGCTCGGGCGTGAACCTCTTGCGGAACCTGCCGACCACGCCGTGCCAGGTCCTCAGGGTGGCCGGACTCATGTAGCGCAGGTCGGGGTCGGCGGCGAACGACGGGTCGTCGCAGAGTTTGCTGGTCTTCTGCCGGATCAGGGTCGGCACGTGCCAGGTCCCGTCCGCGACGAAGTGCGCGGCGAGTTCGCGGGTGCGGTCCTCGTCGTACGTGCGTACGGCGCGGTCCACGATGGCGACGTCCTCGGCCTTGTTGAGGTTGACGGGGTTGAGCACCACCCGCCGCATGAGGGCGTTCACGGCCTTGTCCATGAACGGCATCTTGATCTTCGGCAGGCTGAGCCGCTGCCGCTCGCCGGCGGCCCGCTGGATGTCGTGCTCCTCGGTGGAGCAGCAGGCCAGGACGCCGAGACCGGAGCCGAAGTGCTCGATCGACCGGATGCCGAGCCGGGACGCCCGCAGCACGTCGATGCCGCCGGGCAGGTGGCCGACGATCGGCACCCCGAGCCGCAGCGCCTCGGCCTGGGCGTCGAAGAACCGCTCCTTGCTCATCGCGGCGGACTTCACGAAGTCCGCGCCCGCCGCGACCTGCTCGCGCACCGTGGCGACGGCCTGTTCGGGGGTGGCGGTGTTCAGCATCGTCAGCAGCGGGCCGGGCATGGCCAGCAGGGCCGGTGACGCGTCGGGAAACCGCAGTTCGCCGCGGGCGCGGGCGTGCAGCAGGTCGAAGTCCCCGGACATCTGGCGGTAGCCGGTGATGCCGTGCGCGAGCATCAGTTCCAGGGTGGCGGCCACGTCACCGCCGCGGCCCAGCGGATGGGCGTGCATGTCGTTGAAGCCGGGGACGACGTAGCGGCCCCGGGCGTCGACCGGCACCGTGCCGTCGGGTGCGGCGAGCGCGGGGCCGACGGCGGTGATGACGCCGTCCTGGACCAGCACGTCGGTCCCGGGCCGGCGCGAGCCGTCCCGGGTGTCCACGACGGTCGCCGAGCGCAGCAGGAGGGCGGCGGGGCGGGTGGGCATCTGCTTCGGTTCCTCCGGGCGTCCCAAGGTCACCGCGCGTCCGCGGCGAACAGGCGGCGGGCGTTGCGGGTGGTCAGGTCGCGCCAGGTCTCGGTGGCGGACGGCTGCACCGCCGAGTCGACGGTCTCGACCTGGGCGAGCACCAAGCCGGCGGGCGTCCAGCAGTAGTCGCTGCCGTACAGCAGGCGCTCGGTGCCGAAGGCCGCGTCCAGGGCCCGGATCTGGCGCGGGAAAGGCGTTCCGGCCATGTCGTACCAGAGGCGGCCGAGCTGTTCGATCGTGTCCGGCCCGTCCGGCGCTCCGCCGCCCAGGTGGGCGCGGAAGAGTTCCATGCGGTCGGCGAGCAGCGGCAGTGCCCCGCCGCCGTGGGTCAGGATCCAGCGGATGCCCGGGTACCGGGCCAGGACGCCGCGGAACAGCAGGTCGCTCGCGGTACGGGCGGAGTCGAAGAGGAACTCCAGCATCGGCCGCGGCCGGCCCAGGGCGAGGTCGTCGGCGTGGGGCGGCGAGGTGGGGTGGACGAAGACGACGGCACCGCGCCGGTCGAGCTCCGCCCACAGCGGCTCGAGCTCGGGATCGCCGAGGTAGAGGCCGTGGTGGTTGGTCTCCACGACCACGCCGTCCGCGCCGAGCACGTCGAGCGCGTGGGCGGCCTCGGCGAGCGAGCCGGCCACGTCGGGCAGCGGCAGCGCGGCGAAGTGGCCGAACCGCCGCGAGTTCTCGGCCCGGACCTTCGCGCCGAACTCGTTGACCTCGCGCGCGAGGTCGCGGGCCGCGCCGTCGTCCCCGAAGTGCACGCCCGGGGAGGACACCGACAGGTAGGACTTCTCGATGCCGGAGCGCTCCATCAGGTCGAGGTGCTCCTCGACGCTCCAGGTCGGCCAGCCGGGCATGCCGTCGGGGTGCGCGATGCCGGCGGACCGTGCCGCCGCGACGTAGCTGTCGGTGACGAAGTGGGCGTGGACGTCGACGAGTCCGGTGTGTGTCATGCGGGTCTCCCTGGTTGTGCGGTCCCTGCTCGTGCGACCGTAGGAGGAGGGACCGACTGTTGGCATGAGCGATTTCAATGAATGAAACGCTGGAAGGAACGGGACGGAGCGCGGAAGGAAGCGATGAGCGAGACGCCGGAAGGAACGAGGAGAGGAACGGCGGGATGACACAGCGGGGTGACGCGGCACCGGCCGACGGTGGTGCCCGGCGCAGACGCGGCGGCCGGCCGGCCGAGGGTCAGCCGGTGATCGACCGCGCGTTCGCCCTGCTCGCCGCCTTCGACGGGGACCACCGTGCGCAGACCCTCGCCGAGCTCGCCCAGCGCAGCGGCATCCCCCGCAGCAGCGCCCTGCGGCTGGCCCGGTCGCTGGTGCAGGCGGGCGCGCTGGAGCGGCTCGACGACGGCCGCTACGTGGTCGGGCTGCGGCTGCTGGAGACCGCCTCCCTGGCTCCGCGGGGTCACGGACTGCGGTCGGTGGCCATGCCGTACATGGAGGACCTCTTCCATGTCACCCGCGAGCACGTCCTGCTCGCGGTGCGGGACCAGACGGAGGCCCTGCTCGTCGAACGGCTGTCGGCGCGCGACGCCAGTCCCGTGCGCTACCGCGTGGGCGGCCGGCTGCCGCTGACGTCCACCGGGGTGGGCCTGGTGCTGCTCGCCTTCGCCCCGGCGGCCGTCCAGGAGCACGCCCTCGGCACCTTCGCGCCCGGGCAGGGCGACGACGACGTCCGCACCCCCGCCGACCTGCGCCGCGTCCTCGCCGAGGTACGGCGCGGCGACCACGCCGTCGGCCACCAGAAAAGCCCCTGGCGGATGAGCACGGTGGCCGCCCCGGTGCGGGACGGCGACGAGGTGGTGGCGGCGCTGTCGGTCGTGGCGCCCGGCGTCGGTTCGCCGGGTGCGGGCTTCGGACCGGCCGTACGGGCGACGGCCCGGGCGATCTCCCGGCAGCTCGCCCAGGACACCGGCCGCGCCCTGCCGCCGGGCGGCGCCGGCGGGGAGTGGTGAGGGCACCGGACGTGCGGTGAGACGCGGTCCGTCAGGCGTGCCGGAGCCGCCGGGCCGGGCTCGGACGTCCCGGCAGTCGGCTCAGATGTCCCACCAGTCGAAGGAGCGGGTGGGCGCGTGCGTGCCGCAGGCGCGGTCCAGGCGGACCAGCTGGCCGCGGTGGAAGATCAGGGGCTTGCGGTGCCCGGCGGCCGCGGCCAGCCGCCGCACCCGGCCCACCACCGCCACGTGGTCACCGGCCGGGAAGCTGTCCTCGACGTCGCACTCGATCCACGCCGCCGCCGCGCCGAGACGCGGTGCGGCGTCCTCCGTCATCTCCCAGTCGCCGGTGGCGAAGCGGTCCACGCCGCGGCCGGCGAAGGCCGCGCACACCTGCTGCTGGTCCTCGGCCAGCACGTTCACGCAGAAGTGCCCCGCATCGACGATCGCCGCCGCGCTGGCGGAGTTCAGGCCGCAGTAGAAGACCACCAGCGGCGGGTCGAGGGAGACGGAGGTGAAGCTGCCCACCGTGACGCCCACCGGACCCTGCGGTGTCGTGGCGGTGACCACGCACACCGAAGTCGGCACATGGCCGAGAACCCGGCGGAAGACCGCGGGGTCGGCCGAGGTGGCGGGCAGGTCTGTCGGGGCAACGGCGGCTGCGGGCACAGCGACCTCCAGGGAAGCGGGAGCCGGACCGTGCGCCGCCTGCGGTCGCTCTCGGCGGCGTCGGCGGCGCGGATTTCGCCCACATGAATCCACGGTTACCGCCGCATGGCATTGGGCCGGACGGCCAAGCCGGGCGGGTCCCCTTGGGCTCACGGCCCAACGGAGCGCCGAACTGGTCCGGCGGACCAAACGGCTGAACGGGCTCTGCGGCCCTGGACACACGACACCGGGGCGAACCCGGCGTGAAATCCCCGTAGCGCCACCTCGCCGCGTGAGGTGCGCCACAAGAGTCGCACAATGCCGGAGGACCTCCATGACCACGACCGCAGCCGCCCCGCAGACGACCGCCGCGTCCGCCTCGGCCCTGAAGGAGAGCGCGGCGGCACTGGTGCCCCTGCTGCGGGAGAACGCCGCCCGCACCGAGGCGGACCGCAGGGTGGCCGAGGAGAACATCGCGGCCCTGACCGAGGCCGGACTGTTCCGCCTGACCGTGCCGCAGCGCTTCGGCGGCCACGAGACGGACTTCCGGACGTTCCTGGAGGTCACCTCCGAGCTGGCGCGCGGCTGCGGGTCCACCGCCTGGGTGACGACGCTGGTCAACATCTGCAACTGGATGGCCGCTCTCTACCCCGAGCAGGCCCAGCAGGAGGTCTGGGGGGAGAACCCCGACGCCCGGGTGTGCGGAGTGCTCGCCCCCAGCGCCACCAGCCGGGCCGTCGAGGGCGGACTGGTCGTCACCGGCCGCTGGGGCTTCGCGTCGGGCAGCCTGCACTCCCAGTGGGCGGTCCTGGGCATCCCCGTCGTGGACGCCGACGGGCAGCAGATCGACCAGGGTTCCGCGCTCATCCCGATGTCCGACCTGACGCTCGAGGACACCTGGTACGTGGCCGGCATGCGGGGCACGGGCAGCAACACGCTCGTCGCCGACGAGGTCTTCGTCCCCGCCCACCGCATCCTGTCGGTGACCCAGGGCATGCAGGGCATCCTGCCGACCGAGCACAAGGACGAGGTGCTGTACCGGTCGGCGCTGATCCCGGTGCTGGCGCTGGTGCTGGCGGGCCCGCAGGTGGGTCTGGCCCAGGCGGGGATGGACGTGGTCACCGCCTCCCTGGCCAAGGGCAAGGGCATCTCGTACACCTTCTACGAGCGCGCCAGCGAGTCCCCGTCGACGCAGATCCAGATGGCCGAGGCGGCCCAGCTGATCGACACCGCGCGGCTGCACCTGATGCGGGCCGCCGAGGACATCGACACCTGGGCGGCGCGCGGCGAGCAGATGCCGTTCGAGACGCGGGCCCGGGTGCGGATGGACACCGGCTACGTCGCCCGTCGCTCGCGCGAGGCCCTCGACCTGCTGCTGAGCGTCCAGGGCGCGGGCAGCTTCGCCGAGGCCAACCCGCTGCAGCGGATCTGGCGCGACCAGGAGACGGGCAGCCGGCACGCGGTGATCAACCCGGCCATCGCCGGGGAGCTGTACGGGCGGGCGCTGCTGGGCATCGAGGAGCAGGTCACCCCGCTGATCTGAGCCCCCGGCCGGCGGCCCCCGGGGATTCCCCTCGGGGCCGCCGGCGGGCTACGCCACCGCGGCGGGGTCGGTCTCGATCACCGTGCGCAGGGACTGGGAGGTGCGGTCGATGTGCCGGGTGAGCAGTGCGACCGCCCCGTCCGAGTCCCGGCGCAGCACGGCGTCGACCAGTGCCTGGTGTTCGGCGGCGACATCGCGGCCGGTGTCGCCGCCCACGGGCCGCGACCAGCGGCGGTACAGGGTCGCCGCGTCCCGCAGGCTGACGGCCGCGGCCAGCAGCCGGGCGTTGTCGCACGCCTGGAGCAGGGTCTGGTGGAAGTGCTCGTGGACGGGGAACCAGGCGTTGTTCAGGGTGCCGTCCGGCAGTACGCCGGTGGTTCCGGCCAGGTGGTGGTGGGCAGCGACCACGTCCGCCTCCCACTTGAGGTCGCCGCGCTCTATCGACCGGCGCAGCACGAGGGTCTCGATCTCGATCCGGGCCTCGGTGAGTTCGTTGAGGTCGTCCAGGGAGATCGTGACCACCCGGAAGCCCTGCTGGGGAGCGGCGCGGACGAGGCCCTGCTCCGAGAGGCGGGTGAGGGCCTCGCGGACCACCGACTGGCTGACCGAGAAGCGCTGGGCCAGCTCCACCAGGCGCAGCCGCTGCCCGGGCTTGAGCACCCCTTGGAAGATGTCCTCCCGGATCAGGGCGTAGACGACGCCGCCTCTTGTTGCCTTGTCACCTGCCATGACCGCACACCGTAGCACCAGAACGACAACGGCAAAAAATATCGTTAATCTCTTGATTCATCGAGATTACTTCTGAAGACTGCGCGGCAGACATCCGCACGGCAGGGAGAACCTCATGCGCCTGGCACACATCGACGGACGACTGGTCATCAAGGGCCCGCAGGGCTACCTGGACGCCGCCGAGGCGAGCGGGGGCCGGTTCGGCCCCGACCCGCAGGCCGCGCTGGCCGACTGGGAGGCGTTCTCCGCCTGGGCCCAGGAGTTCCTGGGGTCCGCCGCGGCGACGACCGCCCCGACGGTCGCCACGGACGCCGGCACGGTGTGGGGGCCGCCCGTCCCCCGGCCCGCCCAGATCTTCGCGGTCGGCCTCAACTACCGCGACCACATCGCGGAGTCGAAGCTGGACGTCCCGGCCGAACCCGCCGTCTTCACCAAGTTCGTCACCTCCCTGACCGGCCACGAGCAGACCGTCACCCTCCCCGAGGGCCTGGTCGACTGGGAGACGGAGCTCGTCGTCGTCATCGGCCGGCACTGCCACCGCGCGACCCGCGCGACCGCCTGGTCCCACGTGGCCGGGCTGACCGTGGGCCAGGACCTGTCCGAGCGGCGGCTCCAGCTGACCGGTCCGGCGCCGCAGTTCTCGCTCGGCAAGTCCTACCCGGGCTTCGCCCCGATCGGCCCGGAACTCGTCAGCACCGACGAGTTCGCCGACCCGGACGACCTGGAGCTGGGCTGCCGGCTGGAGGGCGGCGAGGTCCTGCAGAAGAGCCGCACCCGCGAGATGGTCTTCGACGTCCCGGAACTCATCACCCGCCTGTCCGCCGTGTGCCCCCTGCTGCCCGGTGACCTGATCTTCACCGGCACTCCGGCCGGCGTGGGCGGCGCGCGCAGCCCCCAAAAGTTCCTCGCCCCCGGCGACGTACTCGTCACCTGGATCGAGGGCATCGGCACCCTGCGCAACCCGATGGCCGCCGCCTGACCCACCCGCCGGCCCCGCGCACGAGGCCGTCCCAGCACCGCCCGCACCCGGCGGGAGCCGGCCTCCCGCCCCGCAGACTCGCCCAGCCGAACCGAAAGAGCCGCAACCATGTCACTGCACCGCCTCACCCAGATCGTGATGGGCGTGCCGAACGTCGAGCAGACGGCCGCCTACTACGCCGACTTCGGCCTCACCCCCGGCGCCGACTCGCCCGGCGGCACGACCGGCGCCACGACGGCGCCGGGAACGTCCCCGGTGCTGTCGACCGTCGACGGCGGCGAGCAGCTGCGGATCGTGCACTCCCCGCGCCGCCGGCTGGTCGAGCTCGGCGTGGGCTGCGACGACCCCGACGACCTGGACCGGGTCGCCGCCTCCCTCACCCGGCTGGACGTGCCGGTGCACCGCACGGCCGAGGCGGTGACGGCCGTGGACCCGGGCACCGAGGTCCTGGTGCGGGTCGAGATCGCCCCCCGCATCCGGCAGACCCCCGCCCCGGCCGCCCTGTACAACGCCCCGGGCAGCACCCTCCGACCGCACGAGCGCGCCCCCGGCATCTCGCGCGAGGAGCCGGTCCGGCCGCGCAAGCTCGGCCACGTGGTCCTCGGCTCCACCGACCAGGAGACCTCCCAGCGCTTCTTCCGGGAGGGCATCGGCTTCAAGGTCAGCGACACCGTCAAGGGGCTGGCCGCCTTCATGCGCTGCTCCACCGACCACCACAACGTCCTCGTCCAGCAGGCGCCCGTCGCCTTCCTGCACCACACCTCCTGGCAGGTGGACGACATCGACGAGATCGGCCGCGGCGCCACCGCCATGCTGGAGGCGGACCCCGACCGGCACACCTGGGGCCTGGGCCGCCACCACATCGGCTCGAACTTCTTCTGGTACCTGAAGGACCCGGCCGGCAACTTCTCCGAGTACTACTCCGACCTGGACTGCATCGTCGACGACGCCCTGTGGAAGCCCGGCGTCTTCGACGAGGGCCCCAAGGCCCTCTACTCCTGGGGCCCGCCCCCTCCCCCGTCGTTCCTCGCCCCCGAGGACCTGGCCGCCCTGATGACCGGCGCCCACACCCCGGCACAGTGAGGACGCCCGCCATGCACCAGCACAACGGCGGCGCCGGACGCAGCGACGTCCTGGTGGTCGGGGCCGGTCCGGTCGGCCTCGTCACGGCCCTGTTCCTGGCCCGCGACGGGTGGCGGGTGACCGTCCTGGAACGGTGGCCCGAACCCTATCCGCTGCCGCGCGCCGTGCACTTCGACGACGAGGTCGCCCGGCTGCTCGCCGACGCCGGACTGGGCGACCGGCTGGGCGCGCTGTCCGAGCCCGCCGACACCTACGAGTGGCGCAACGCGGACGGGGCCACCCTGCTGCGCTTCAACTGGTCGGGGCCGGGACCGTCGGGCTGGCCGCGCGCCTCCATGACGTACCAGCCCGACCTGGAGCGGGCGCTGGCCGAGGCGGTCGAGGCGTCGCCGGGCGTGACGGTGCTGCGCGGCCACGAGGCCGTCGCCCTGGTGGACAGCGGGGACGACGTGACCGTCACCGCCGAGGACACCACCGGCCGACGGCACGAGCTGACCGCCGGCTGGGTGGTGGGGGCCGACGGCGCCCACAGCTTCGTACGCCGCCACATGCCCACGCGCATGACGGACCTCGGGTTCTTCTACGACTGGCTGATCGTCGACGTCCGCCCGCACGACGCCACGCGTACCTGGGACCCGGTCAACCTGCAGATCTGCGATCCCGCCCGGCCCACCACCGTGGTCTCCGGCGGGCCCGGCCGCCGGCGCTGGGAGTTCATGCGCATGCCGGGCGAGACGGTGGCGGAGCTCGACACCGAGGCCACGGCCTGGCGGCTGCTCGCCCCCTTCGGGATGACCCCGGACACGTGCGACATGGAGCGGCACGCCGTCTACACCTTCCAGGCCCAGTGGGCCGACGTCTGGCGCTCCGGGCGGCTGCTGCTGGCCGGGGACGCGGCGCACCTGATGCCGCCGTTCGCGGGCCAGGGCATGTGCTCCGGCATCCGGGACGCCGCCAACCTCAGCTTCAAGCTCGACCTGGTGCTGCGCGGCGCCGCCGATCCGGCCGTCCTGGACACCTACGGCACCGAGCGGGCCGCCCACGTCCAGCACGCCATCGGCATGTCGGTGGAGCTGGGCAAGGTCATCTGCGTGACGGACGCCGGGAAGGCGGCCGAGCGGGACGCGTTCATGACCGGCCACGGTGCCGACCCGGAACGTGCCCTGCCGCCCCTGCCCCCGCCCCTGCTGACCGACGGCCTGCTCGCCCGGGGCCGCCCCGGGTCCGCGGGGCGGCTGAGCCGGCAGGCACGCGTCCGCTACCGGGGGCGTACCGGGCTGCTCGCCGACGTGGTCGGCCGCGGCTTCGTCGTGGCCTCCACCACCGACCCGCGCGCCCTGCTGTCCGCGCCCCAGCTGGCGTTCCTGGACCGGATCGGAGCACGCCTGCTCCATCTGACCGCGCCGGAGGACGGCCTGGACGAGGAGCTGGCGGCCGTCGACGTGGACGGCTACTACGTGCCCCACTTCACCGAGGCAGGCCTGGTGGGAGTGGTGATCCGTCCCGACCACTACCTCTTCGGCACCGCCATGACACCGCACGACTTCGCCGGACTCGTCGACGACCTCGCCGACCAGCTGGCATCCCCGCAGGCCCCGGGACGCGCCGCCGTCCCGACGCTCGCGCCGACCATCAGGACCGGAGGTGAGGCATGAGCACCTCACAGACCCCCACGGCCACCGAGCCGATCTGGCTGCCCGACCCCGCCGAGGCGGCCGGCTCGCGCATCGCCCGGTTCGCCGAGTTCGTCGCCCGGCGCACCGGCATGACCCACGACGACTACCACTCCCTGTGGGCGTGGTCGGTCCAGGACCTGTCCGGCTTCTGGACCGCCGTCGGCGAGTTCTTCGACCTGCGCACCAGCGGGCGGTGGGAGTGCGTTCTCGACGACGCCCCGATGCCGACCACGCGCTGGTTCCCCGGTGCCCGGCTGAACTACGCCGAGCACGCGCTGCGCACGGGCGAGCCGACCGGGACCGCGGTGATCTCGGTCGGCGAGGACGGCACCACCTCGCACACCACCTGGGCCGAACTGCGCGACCAGGTCGGCGCGCTGGCCGCCTGGCTGCGCGGGCAGGGCGTCGTGGCCGGTGACCGCGTGGTCGGCTACCTGCCCAACACCGTGCACGCCGTGGTCGCGTTCCTGGCCTCGGCGAGCATCGGCGCCGTGTGGTCGGCCTGCGGCCAGGACTATGGTGCCGACGGCGCCGCGAACCGCTTCGGGCAGCTGGAGCCCGTCGTCCTCTTCGCCGCCGACGGCTACCGGTGGAACGGCCGGCAGCACGACCGCCGCGCGGAGACCGCCGCGCTGCGCGCCGCGCTGCCGTCGGTCCGGGTCACCGTCCAGATCCCGAACCTGGGGCTGCCCGCCGCCACGGACGGGACGACCGTGCGCTGGGCGGACGCCGTCGCCGACCCCGCCGACTGCGACTTCGCGCACGTGCCCTTCGACGCGCCGCTGTGGGTGCTGTTCTCCTCCGGCACCACCGGCACCCCCAAGGGCATCGTCCACGGCCACGGCGGCGTCCTGCTCGACCACCACAAACTCCTCGGCCTGCACCTGGACCTCGGTCCCGGCGACCGCTTCCTGTGGTACACCACCACCAACTGGATGATGTGGAACATGGTGGTCTCCGGCCTGCTGGTCGGCGCCACCCCCGTGCTCTACGACGGCAGCCCCGCCCACCCCGGACCGGGCCGCCTGTGGGAGCTGGCCGCCGAGCACCGCACCCGCCTCCTCGGCGTCAGCCCCGGCTACCTCCAGGGCTCCGCCAAGGCCGGCCTCGAACCCGGACGCGACCTGGACCTGTCCGAGCTGCGCGTCCTCGGCTCCACCGGGGCACCGCTGCCCGCGGCGTCGTACCACTGGGTGCGTGACCACGTCGGCCCGCGCGTCCAGGTCGCCTCCACCAGCGGCGGCACCGACATCGTCAGCGGCTTCGCCGGCAGCGCCCCCACCACACCCGTGTGGCCCGGGGAGATCTCCGCGCCGATGCTGGGCGTGGCGCTCCAGGCGTTCGACTCCGCCGGCCGGCCCGTGACCGACGAGGTCGGCGAGCTGGTGGTCACCCGGCCCATGCCGTCGATGCCCCTGTACTTCTGGAACGACTCCGACGGCAGCCGCTACCACCAGGCCTACTTCGGCGCCTACCCGGGCGTGTGGCGGCACGGCGACTGGATGACCCGCACCGCACACGGCAGCGTCATCGTCTCCGGCCGCTCCGACTCCACCCTCAACCGGCACGGCGTACGGCTGGGCAGCGCCGACATCTACGCCGTCGTGGACGAACTGCCCGGCATCCGCGAGAGCCTCGTCATCGGCGCCGAACTCCCGGACGGGGGTTACTGGATGCCCCTGTTCGTGGTCCTGGAACCCGGTCACGAACTCACCGACGAGCTGCGCGACACCGTCACCGCGGCGATCCGCACCCAGGCCTCGCCACGCCACGTCCCGGACACGGTCATCGAGGTGCCCGCCGTGCCCCACACCCGCACCGGCAAGAAGCTGGAGGTCCCCGTCAAGCGCCTGTTGCAGGGCGCCACCGTCGACCAGGTCGCCGGCCGCGAGGCCGTCGACGACATCGCGGCGCTGGAGTACTTCACCCGGTTCGCGCCGGCGGTGAACGCGGGCTGATCCGGCGTCACCACGTCAGGCCAGCGCACCTCCGACCGGCAGCCGGTGCCAGCGGTCGGCGTGGTCGTCGAACCGGGACACGATCCGGTCGACCACCTCGGGGATCTCCCGCACGGTCACGTACGCCGGCAGCTCCGCCAGGTGACCGCGCCGCACCTCCCGCACGGGCACGGCGATGCCCGCCAGCTCCTCCGACCGGGCCATGTCGGCCCGTGCCCGGGGGGACGGCCGCACCCGCTCGGTCCTGCGGCGGCGGACGGCCCTGGCCCGCTCCGCGGGGTCGGCGGGCCAGAACAGGCCGTGGTCACCGGCGGCCGGCCGCCCGTAGACCCCCAGCTCGATGCCGGCCTCGGCCTCGGCCAGGAAGTGCACCAGGTCGTGCGGGAGATACGGGTGGCCGCCGGGTCCGTTCCGCGGGTCGAGCGCGGCACCGTTCCCACGGTGCACGGCGATGCCGTAACTCGTACCCGGGCCTTTGGTGAAGACGACGCGCATACCCGGCACGGTAGGTCACGGCCGTGCCGGCACGCACCGGGATTCCCCGCACGGCCGCTCCGGGGCGGGACGAGGCCCGGTCCAGCACTCGCCCTGGGGGCGTCCGGTCCCGTCCCGGGGCCACCGCGGCGAATGCGAGGGGCCGGGACCCCGGGCGGCTGCGCGCCCGGGGTCCCGGCCCCGACCGGCTCCACGAGCGGCGCTGAGCGCCGAACCGGCCACCGCCCGGGCACGGCACCGCCCACCCGCGGCGATCCGCCGAGGCCGTCGGGGCGGCCGGTCACGGCGTCACCGTCACCGGCCCCCTCCCCCGTGCGACCGCAGCCGGTTCCGCTACCAGGCCACCGGCAGCCGCAGCGGGAACCGCCTGATCGTGTCGGTGTCCCACCGGACCTCCTCGGGCGGCACCACGAGCCGCAGCCGGGGGAAGCGCTCGATGAGCCGCCCGATGGCGACTTCGAGTTCCGCCATCGCCAGCGGCATGGCGATGCACCGGTGCCCGCCCCAGCCGAACGTCATGTGCGGGCTGTTCGGCCGGTCGACGTCGATGACGTGCGGGTCCCGGTAGCGGTCCGGGTCCCGGTTGGCCGTCAGGTACGACACGTGCACGAAGTCGCCGGCCCGGATGCGCACGCCGTCCAGGTCCACGTCCTCCAGGGCCAGCCGGGGAATCCCGACGCCCTTGCGGAACGGGATGAAACGGAGCATCTCGTGCAGCACGTCGGACAGCGTCTCGGGCCGGGAGCGGAGGTGCTCCATGAGTTCGGGGCGGGTCAGGAGCAGGTAGACGATGTTGCTGATCTCGCAGGTCGCCGTGTCCTGGCCGCTGAGCGCCAGGGTCAGCGCCATGACGGCCAGCTCCCTGTCGTCCAGCTGCTCCGCGCCGTCGCGCGCGGCGGCCATCGCGCTGATGAGGTCCGTGCCCGGTGCGTGCCGGCGCTGCTCGACGAGCTTGGCGAAGTAGGCCGTCAGGTCGGCCTTGGCGGTGGCGGCGGCCTCCTTGGTGTCCGCGCCGACGACGAGCAGCTGGTGCACGGACTCCTCGATCCGGGGCCACTCCTGCCGTTCGATGCCGAGGAGGTCCAGGATCGTGTGCTGGGGAAGCGGGTTGGACAGGTAGCGGACCAGGTCCGCCGGCGGCCCCGCCTGCTCCATCTCGTCCAGCAGGAGGTCCGCCAGACGGGCGATCCGGTGCCGCATGACCTCGACGTGCTTCTGCGTGAACGCCTGCGAGGCCAGGCTGCGCACCCGGGTGCTGTGCGGCGGATCCATGACGTTGACCGACTCGGGCGACACGATGGGCTCCGGAGTCATCCGCGGGTAGTCGTGGCCGATGATGCCCGCCCGGCTGAGCCGGTGGTCGGTCGTCACCTGCTTGACCGCCTCGAAGCCGGTGACCAGCCAGGCGTCGGCGTCGCCGTAGCCGAGCCGGATCCGTGTGGGGGACTTGTGACGCATCAGCTCGGTGAGCGCGGGGTCGAACTCCAACGCCTCGCTGTAGTCGAAAGGGCAGGTGATCGCTTCGTTGTCGTCGGTCATCGGCAGTCTCCTCCGGCATGGGTACGGCGATGGTGGCGTCCACGGTCCGGCCGGCGCGCCGGGCGGCGGGGGCGGGTGGCGTGTCGGTGCGACCGGGCCGGGGGCGGCGCGGTCGGGCGGGGGGGGCGGCGCGGTGGGGCGCGCGGCGGTCTCGCGGCAGGACGGGTGGCGGG
>NZ_JBHMCY010000065.1:0-44428 GCF_042430725.1 Streptomyces cinereospinus
CCGCGGCGTGCTCGGCCGCCGCGACGACGGCGCCCTCGGCGACGCCGTCCGCCGCCGCACCGCCCACCAAGGCGATCTCGGCGCCCTCGGCCGACCGTCCCCGACGCCGCCCGGTACCGCCACCGGCCTCGCCCGTGTCGCCCGTGTCGCCCGGCGCGGGCGCCGCCGCCACCGCGGGCGCGGTCCGCCGCCGGCGCCGTCCGGTGGGAACGGCCGCCTCCGACTCGGCTGCCCCGGCCTGCGGTGCCTCGCTCCCCAGGAAGGCGTCCGTGGAGGCACGCCGCGCGCGCCGCCGCCCGCCGCCGGAGCTCTCCTCGGGGGCCTCGTGGGCGGCCTCGGGCATGACTTCCGGCACGGGCGGCACGACCGGAGCCGCGACGGCCCCCGCCCCACCGCCGATCGGCACCTCCAGGACGTACGCGCTGCCGCTCATGCCCGGCACGTCGTGCGTCTGGAGCACGCCGCCGTGGGCGCGCACGATGCCGCGCACGATCGGCTCGTGCACCGGGTCTCCCCCGGCGTACGGCCCGCGCACCTCGATCCGTACGACCTCGCCGCGCTGCGCCGCCGCGACCACGACGGTGTTGTCCAGATAACCGCCCGCCGAGGTGGGCGCGTTGCCGGTCGCGTCGACGCCCGCCACGTCCGCGACGAGATGCGCGAGCGCGGTGGCCAGGCGCCGCGGGTCGACCTCGGCCTCGATGGGCGGCGCGTGGACGGCGAACTGCACGCGCCCCGGGCCGACGAGTTCGACGGCACCGTCGACACCGGCCGCGACGACCGCGTCGAGCATCACCTTGGTCCGCGTGATCTCCTCGGTCCCCGCGTCGAGCCGCTGGTAGCCGAGGACGTTGTCGATGAGCTGGGTGATGCGGGAGTACCCGGCGGACAGGTGGTGGAGGACCTGGTTGGCCTCGGGCCACAGCTGTCCGGCGTCGTCCGCGGCGAGGGCCGCGAGTTCGCGGCGCAGTTCGTCGAGGGGGCCGCGCAGGGAGCGGCCGAGCAGCGTCAGCAGCTGCTCGTGGCGCCCGGCCAGGGCCTCGTAGCGGTCCTTCTCCCGCTCGGCGAGGGCGGCGTACCGCTCCTCGTTCGCCGCCGTCTCCTCCGCGTGCTGTTCGAGCAGCTCCTCCATCTCGGTGACGTGCTGCTGGCGCAGGGCGGTGAGGTCGGAGGCGTGCTCCTCGGAGAGCCGCTCCAGTTCCTCGGCGTGCCGCTTCTCGACGGCCGCCTTCTCGTCGGCGAGGACGTCGTACGGCCGCCGGTCCAGGAAGGTCATCACGGCGCCGACGAGCTGGTCGCCGTCCCGCACGGGCGCGGTCGTGAGGTCGACGGAGACCTTGTCGCCGCCCTTGGCCCACAGCACCTGCCCGCGCACCCGGTGCTTGCGCCCGGAGCGCAGGGTGTCGGCGAGCGCGGACTCCTCGTACGGGAAGGGGGTGCCGTCGGCGCGGGTGTGCAGCACGAGGTCGTGCAGCTCCTTGCCGCCGAGCTCGCCGGCGCGGTAGCCCAGGATCTGCGCGGCGGCCGGGTTGACGAGCACGATCCGCCCGTCGGTGTCGGTGCCGACGACGCCCTCGGACGCGGCGCGCAGGATCATCTCGGTCTGCCGCTGCGAGCGGGCCAGCTCGGCCTCGGTGTCGACGGTGCCGGAGAGGTCGCGCACGACGAGCATGAGCAGCTCGTCGCTGGCGTATCCGTAACTGTCGTAGGCCTGCTGACCGTTCTCCAGGTTGGCGCTGGTGACCTCTACGGGGAACTCGCTGCCGTCGGTCCGCCGGGCGATCATCCGGGTCGGCTTGGTCCGCCCGCGCGGATCGATGTGGTCGGGGCGCCGCATGGAGCCCGGGATGAGCTTGGAGTCGAACTGCGGCAGCAGGTCCAGCAGCCCCCGCCCGACCAGGGCGGTCCCCGGCGCCTCGAAGGCCTCCAGCGCGATGGAGTTCGCGTTGACGACGGTTCCGTTCGCGTTGACCAGCACCAACGCGTCGGGCAGCGCGTCCAGTATGGCTGCGAGGCGAGCAGCGCCTCGGGATGGCCTGCTGCTCACGAGACGCTTCCCTCCTGTTACCGCACCTTGCCGACCGCTCGGGCCATCTTGCCAACCGGCCCGCGACGTGTCACGCGAGGGAGTCTAAGGGCTGGGGTTGTCCTCGCGGCGCGGGTTGAGAGAGAGGTCGCACGACGGGGGGCGCCGGACCGGAGCGCGGCACGCGACTCCGCACACCGGCGCCATGCGCCCTTCGCGCCCCCTACGCCGGACCTTTACGTTCAGCGGGCCTGGGGAAGCAGCGGAACGAGCCGGTCCCAGCGGGCGATCTCGCAGCCGTCGCTGCGGGCGAACGTGGCGTCGACGGGGCGCCCGGCCCACGTCCCGGTGACTCGGGCGGTGGCGGGACCGCCGTACTGCATGGTGCACAGGGTGTCCCGGGGCACCGGCGCGAACACGTCCCGGCCCCACCGGGTCTCCCGCTCCAGCGCCCGGCACGCCCCGCCCGCGTCGGGATGACTGCCGCCACTCGGGTGGCACCGCACCTCGAACGTCCCGTCCGCCCCACCGCTCACACCATGGACGGCGACGGTGAGGCGGTCGTTCTCGCCGTGCTGGTGGCCGGGGAGGGGCGACGGCACGGCGGCGGCCGCGGGGGCGGTGACCGGCGAGGCGAGGGTGGCGAGGGCGGCGCCGGCGGCGAGCGCGAGCCGCGGCAGCGTGAGACTCATGACCTGCAACATGACCTGGCTAACGCCGTACGCCCCCGGACGTTGCGCGGCCCGCCCCGGCCGGCGGCGAAGCCCTTTGCCCTGCGGCCCGCCTGCCTAGTACCGTGGGGGGCGATTGGTGACAGCACGCTCGACTGTGTCATCATCTGCACGCACCGCTCGCGCATACGTGAGTGGCTGTGCTGGAGGCGTCGCCTAGTCCGGTCTATGGCGCCGCACTGCTAATGCGGTTTGGGCCTTAAAGCCCATCGAGGGTTCAAATCCCTCCGCCTCCGCGCAACACCGAAGCCCCGGTCCCCTCGGACCGGGGCTTCGGTCGTTCCAGGCCCCACGAGACGCGTTTGCCCAGGTCGCAAGGGGTGCGGCCAACGGATTTCACATGACGGCGGCAGTCATGTAATGTTCTTCCTGTCGCCGCGAGCGGGCCGGAAGGAACGGGAGCGGCGGTACAACAGAACTAAAAACAAGCACTCGTAGCTTAACGGATAGAGCATCTGACTACGGATCAGAAGGTTGCAGGTTCGAATCCTGCCGAGTGCACAGCAGACCAGAGGCCCCGTGGAGCATTCACGGGGCCTCTGGCTTTCGCCTTGACGGCAGTGTTTGACGGCAACCGGGTGACGGGCCGATCAGACGGCGACCGGGACACCGGCCGGGCCGTCGTCATCGTCCGGATCATCGCCGTCACCCCTCAGGGCGTCCCCGACGCGATCGAACGCCGAGCGCTGCGAGTCGAGCCGGACGAAGGTGTAGATGTCCATGGTCACGCGGATCGAGCTGTGACCGAGGACTTCCATGATCATGCGAGCGTCGGCGCCCTGCTCGTGGAGGAGGGACGCACAGGTGTGGCGCAGATCGTGGAAGCGGACCTTGCGGACGCCGGCCCGGAGGCACAGCATCTCGAAGGAGCGGTTCAGGTTCCGCGGCTCGATCGGCGTCCCGTTCTTCGTGGTGAAGACGAGGCCCTGGCCCGTCCCCTTCCAGTTGTTGCCCGCTCCCTTCCGGTCGGCGATCTGCTGGGCGCGCTGGGCCCGGAGCGCGGTCACGCACTCGGCCGGCAGGGCCACGCGACGGGCCGAGCGCTGCGTCTTCGGCGCGACGATCAGCAGCTCGCCGGCGACCCGCTGTAGAGCCTGCCGCACGGTGAGGACGCCTTCGTGGAGATCCACGTCCGACCAGCGCAGCCCAAGCAGCTCACCGCGCCGCAGACCGATGCGGACCGCCAGCTCGTACGCGGCCCAGAGCCGCTTGTCGCGGGCCGCCGCCAGGAGCTGACGCCCTTCCTTGGCGGTGAGCGGTTCGATCTCGCGTTTCGTCCCCATGCTCAGCTCCACGTTCCGGGCGACGTTGCGCGGCAGCTCGTCCTCACGTACGGCGTGCTGGAGGGCGGCCCGAAGGATCACCAGCAGGAAGCGCACGGTCCGGTCGGACGGGAGCTTCTCGCAGCACTTGCCGAGGGCGCAGCAGCGCCGCTTGTGCTCCGGCCGCGCCCGGTGGCCCGCCCTGTTGTCAGTGGCCCCGCCTACCCTCGGACGGGATGGCACAGGTGTGGAAGTGCTCGGGGCTGCGGTGGGGGGACGGTGGGCCCGTGCTCGGGTGGAGCGGGGGGCGGTGCAGTGCGCTGCGGTGGGGGCAGCGGGTGGGGTTCGAGGTCGTGGGCGCGGGGATGCGGGCGTGTGCGGGGGCCCGGGGGCATCCGTGTCCCGTGGGGGCCGTCGTGCCGGGGCGGAGCATCGGTGCGCGGTGTGAGGAGTGCGCGCGGCTGGACCGGGCGCACTCCGTGGCCGCCGATGCCGTCCCGGACGATCCGCGCGCCTTCCACGTGTATCTGGCGTGGTTCGGGCCCGGCCTGGTGAAGGTCGGGATCACCGCCGTCGAGCGGGGCCGGGCGCGGTTGCTGGAGCAGGGAGCCGTCTGTTCCAGCTGGCTGGGGGCGGGACCGCTGATGGCCGCGCGGCGGGCCGAGGAGATGGTGCGGGCGGCCCTGCGGGTGCCCGACCGGCTGCCGTACGCGGCCAAGCGGGCGGTCCGGTCGCGGCTGCCCGGGACGGAGGCCGGGCGGGCGGCGGAGATCGCCGGGCTGCACGCGCGCGCCACCGCGCTCGCGGAGTGGCCGGAGTCGCTGGCCCGGCTGCCGTTCCGGGCCGTCGACCACCTGCGGACGTTCGGGCCGGCGGGTGTACCGGACGCCGTGGGGGAGGTGACCGAGCTGGTGGCCGGCGGGGCGGCCGTGGGGGAGCTGGTCGCCGCGTTCGGGCCCGATCTGCACCTGGACGCCGGCGGGCGGGTCGTGGTGCTGGACACCCGGCTCATGAGCGGGTGGGAGCTGGTCCCCCCGCCGCCGGGCCGGGAGGACGGTGTCTCCTTCCCCGTACGCGGGTTCCGGGAGGCGGCGGCCGCGCAGGACGGGCTGTTCTGAGGCCCGGCCGGGCGCTTCCCAGGCGGCGCCTGCCGGGTCCCCGTGTGTTTCTCAGAAGCCGTATCTCAACCGAATGTGATCCCTTGATTCCTGCTGGTCAGGCATGGTTTCGCTCGGGTTGAGGGAGGTTTCGCGACGTCTTGTATCCGCTTCATGGTCAAGGGGTGCGCGGTGGCGTCGGTGCTGGGGATGCTGGAGGAGCGGGAGGCGGTTGCCCGTGTTCGGGTGGAGGGCTTGCGGGAGGAAGTCGCGCGGTTGGCTGAGGTGTTGGAGGCTGCGGAGATCGAGCTGGACCGGCGGGTGATCGCGCGGGAGGAACTGCTCGAGGCCTTGGCTGTCTCTGCGGCCGAGTCCACTGCCGTGACCACGGCCGAGGCGGAGGAGGAAGCGGTGCCGTCGCTCGCCCCGGTGCCGGGCTCGATCGTGCCGCCCTGGCGGGAAGGGCTGCCGGTGACGGTTCTGGCGCCGGACTATCAGCAGATTCTGGGCGTGCTGGAACAGCAGCGGTCCACGGGGCAGGGGCCGCTTCGGGCCAAGGAGATCGCGGTGGAGCTGGGCCTTGGGGCGACGCCGGCGAAGGTCGAGGGGCTGCGGTCGAAAGCCAGGCGCCTGGCGGAGCGCGGGTGGCTCCTGTTGGAGGCGTCGGGGGCGTTCAGCGCCGGCCGGCGGCCCGTGGCCGTGCCAGACGCCGGCTCATCCGCGTGACCATCGACCACCGGATCATCGCCTCGCTGGTGGCGGGCAGGGTCTCGTAGTCCCGGGCCAGACGGCGGGAGTTCATCAGCCACGCGAACGTGCGCTCTGCCACCCACCGCCTGGGCAGCACCACGAACCCGGTCATGTCGTCGGTGCGCTTGACGATCTCCAAGGTCAGAGCGAGCTTGTCCCGGCACCAGCCGACGAGGGAGCCGGTGTAGCCGCCGTCGGCCCAGACCAGGGTGATGTCGCGGTGCAGGCGGTGCAGCCGCCCAAGCAGGCCCGCCGCGGCATCCCGGTCGCCGATGTTCGCGGCGGTCACGCGGGCGACCAGGAGCAGGCCAAGGGTGTCGGTCACGATGTGCCGTTTGCGGCCCGGCACCTTCTTCCCGCCGTCGTAGCCGCGTGAGGCGGCCGGCACCGAAGCCGCGGCCCGCACCGACTGCGCGTCGATGATCCCCGCCGTGGGCTCGGCCTCACGGCCCTCGCGCTCACGGACCTTCCCGCGCAGCCGGTCGTGGAACTCGGTGATCAGCCCGTGCTCGCGCCAGCGGCGGAAGAAGGCGTAGACCCGGGCCCAGGCGGGGAAGTCCGCGGGCATCGCCCGCCAGGAAATCCCGCCCGCGACCAGGTAACGGATCGCGTCCAGCAGCTGGCGGTGGCAGTAGCCCTCGGGCCGTCCGCCCCGCCCCTGAAACCAGGCCGGCACCGGCAGCAGCGGTCGGATGGCCGCCCACTCCGCGTCCGTCATGTCCGACGGATACCGGCGCACCCGATCGGGATGATCGGCCGCGTTCCCGTACACGTGCGCGAGGCAATCGCACGACACGACGGACGAGTTGAAGTCAACGGGCTCGGGCGCGTACAACAACGACAACAGGGCCTCCGGGAACCGCTCGGAATGGAATCGCACCCCCGAGCTACCAGGAGGCCCTGCCTCCATGCGCGTACCGCCGGAAGATCACCCGACCAGGAACTCTGTTCGATTCACACGCTCCAAGATCGGTTGAGATACGGCTTCTCAGGCAAATCACAGGTTGCCGCAAGGGCCCTCTCAGAGCCGGGCGACAAGGTGTCCGCCATGACCACGACCTCGCCCCACGGGCGTACCGAACTGCTGAGGCCGGACGGGAGCCCCGTCCGGGTGCTGGTGGTGGACGACGAGCTGTCGATCACCGAACTGCTGTCCATGGCCCTGCGGTACGAAGGCTGGCGGATACGCAGCGCGGGGGACGGCCAGGACGCCGTCCGGGCCGCGCGGGAGTTCCGGCCCGACGCGGTGGTGCTCGACCTGATGCTGCCGGACATGGACGGGCCGACCGTGCTCGGCCGGCTGCGGCGGGAACTGCCGGATGTGCCGGTGCTGTTCCTCACCGCCAAGGACGCCGTGGAGGACCGCATCGCCGGGCTCACCGCCGGGGGCGACGACTACGTCACCAAGCCGTTCTCCCTGGAGGAGGTCGTCGCCCGGCTGCGCGGCCTCATCCGGCGCTCCGGCACCGCCGACCGGCGCTCCGACTCCGTGCTCGTGGTCGGGGACCTCACCCTCGACGAGGACAGCCGCGAGGTGACGCGGGCCGGGGAGAGCATCCACCTCACCGCCACCGAGTTCGAACTGCTGCGCTTCCTGATGCGCAATCAGCGCCGGGTGCTCAGCAAGGCGCAGATCCTGGACCGGGTCTGGTCGTACGACTTCGGCGGGAAGGCCAACGTCGTCGAGCTGTACATCTCGTACCTGCGCCGGAAGATCGACGCCGGGCGGGAGCCGATGATCCACACCCGGCGCGGGGCCGGTTACCTGATCAAGCCCGCCGCGTCATGACCCGGTGACGGCGGCCGCGTCCGCGGCGGCCGGCCGGTCCGGTGGGCGGGCCGCGCACCCTGCGGACCCGGCTCGTCGTCCCGTCCGTGGTGCCGGTCGCGGTGGTCTGCGCGACGATCGGCTCGGTCGCCCCGCCCGCGCCGCGGTCCAGGCCTTCCTGATCCCGCCGGTGCCCGCCCGGTGTACGTGCTCCAGGCACCGACGACCGTGCGCCGCCGGATCGGGCGGGTGCTGCCCGCCGGGGCGGCGATGGTCGTCGCGGGTGGCTGGTGGGTGGCGGTGGCCGAGCTGTGGCCGGCGTCCTCGCGCCCGTGCGTCGGCGGCGCGCGGACCAACTCCTTCCTGGAGCCGGCCTTCGGCCACGACGGACCCGGCCGGACCGACGGCGAGGAGACCGGCGGCGTCGGCGGCGGGTGGGGCGGCGGGTGGGGCGAGACCGGCGGGGACCGGAGGTTCGGTTCGAGCGCCGGCGGCCAGGGCTCCTGGCTGGTCCTGGCGGCACTGATCCTGCCGGTGGCGGCCCTGGGGCTGACCCGCGCGCGGCGCCGGACGGACACCGGCCGCGCCGCGTTCCCGCTCTGGGGCGGCTCGCTGCTGATCACGGCGGTGATCTTCAGCTTCATGCAGGGCACCTTCCGCGAGTACTGCACCGTCACCCCGGCCCCGCAGGCCGCCCCGCTGATCGGCATGGGCGCGGCACTGCTGTGCCCGGGAGCGCGGCCGGGCCTGGGTCCCGCCGGTGCTCGCCGCCGTCGGCGCCCAGAACGCCGCGAGCCACCAACTCGCCACCGGCGAGACGGCGATGGCGATCGGCGGCTGCGACGGCACCTGACCCGTCGCCGACCCCGGCCCAGTTCCAGCGGTACGTACAGGACGGAAGGATCCACTGCCTCGTCGTCGTCGTCGGCGTCGCCTCGCCGTCGGCTTCCCTGTACGCCGTATGGGAAGTGTTCTACGGTGTACGGCATGTCGACGACCTCCTCCGCGCAGGCCCCGGACCAGGCCCCGAACCCGGACCCGGACGAGGCCCCGGACCCGGACCCGGACGAGGCCCCGGACCCGGACCCGGCCGGTCACCCGCAGCGCTGGCTGATCCTCGGAGTCATCTGCCTCGCGCAGCTCACCGTGCTGCTGGACAACACCGTGCTGAACGTGGCGATCCCGTCCCTGACCCAGGAGCTGGACGCGGCCACCTCCGACATCCAGTGGATGATCAACGCCTACTCCCTCGTGCAGTCGGGCCTGCTGCTCACCGCGGGCAGCGCCGCCGACCGCTACGGCCGCAAGAAGATGCTGATCGCCGGTCTGGCGCTGTTCGGCATCGGCTCGCTGGCGGCCGGGCTCGCCTCCTCCACCGGGCAGCTGATCGCCGCGCGGGCCGGGATGGGCGTCGGCGGCGCGCTGCTGCTGACCACCACCCTCGCCGTGGCGATGCAGATCTTCGCGCCCGAGGAGCACCCCCGGGCGATCGGCATCTGGAGCGCCGTCAACGCGCTGGGCTTCGCGGCCGGACCGCTGATCGGCGGGTTCGTGCTGGACCACTTCTGGTGGGGTGCGATCTTCCTGATCAATCTGCCGGTGGTGGCGCTCGGCCTGGTCGCGGTGGTGGCGCTGGTGCCGGAGTCGAAGAACCCGCGGGGCGACCGGCCGGACCTGCTCGGCGCGCTGCTCTCCACGGTCGGCATGACCGCGCTGGTGCTCGCGATCATCTCCGGGCCGGAGCACGGGTGGACGTCCGGGCGGGCGCTGGCCGGCGGGGGCGTCGCGATGGCCGCCCTGGCGCTGTTCGCCCGGTGGGAGAGCAGGATCCCGTACCCGATGCTGGACCTGCACTTCTTCCGCGACCAGCGGTTCACGGGGGCGGTGGCCGGCGCGGTGCTGATCACCTTCGGCATGGGCGGTGCGCTGTTCCTGCTCACCCAGCACCTGCAGTTCGTCCTCGGGTACGAGCCGCTGGAGGCCGGGCTGCGGACGGCGCCGCTCGCCCTGGTGGTGGTGGCGCTCAACTTCTCGGGGCTGTCGGCGAAGTGGACGGCGGGGCTGGGTACGCCGCTGTCGGTCGGGCTCGGCATGGTGCTGATGTCGGGCGGGCTGGTCTCCATCGCCCTGCCGGCCTCGGACGGGTACGCCGGGACGCTGCTCGGGCTGGTGCTGATCGGCGTGGGGTGCGCGGTCGCCAACCCGGCGATGGCGCACGCCGTCATGAGCGCGATCCCGCCCGCCAAGGCCGGGGTGGGGGCCGGGATCAACGGCACGCTGGCGGAGTTCGGCAACGGGCTGGGGGTCGCCGTGCTCGGGGCCGTGCTCAACTCCCGGTTCGCGGCGCTGATTCCGGTGGCGGCGACCTCGTTGCCGGCCGCGCTGGCCGCGGCGGGGTCCGCGGGCGAGCGGCGGGAGATCACCGAGGCGTTCTCGTCCGGGCTGCGGACCAGTCAGCTGGCGGGCGCGGTGGCGGTGCTGCTGGGCGGTCTGCTGGCGGCGGCGTTGCTCAGGAGGGCCGAGCGGGCCGCCGCCTGAGCGCGCGCCGTGCGGGCCGCGACGGCGGTCGTCGGGCAGGACCTAGCCTTGCGAGCAGGGAACGTCGGGTTCGTCGAGGAGAGGTGCGCCGATGGCGAAAGCAGCTGCGGGGCGGGCGGCGCGGGCCAGTGTGTGGTTGGCGGAGAAGGAGCGCCGCGGCGGCCGGGGCGGCCAGCCGTCCGGGCTGGACCGGGAGCGGATCACCGGGGCGACCGTGCGGCTGCTGGACGCCGAAGGGCTCGCGCAGTTCTCGATGCGGCGGCTGGCCGCCGAGCTGAACGTCACCGCGATGTCCGTCTACTGGTACGTCGACACCAAGGACGACCTCCTCGAACTCGCCCTCGACGCCGCCTTCGGCGAGCTGCGGCTGCCCGACCCGGACGCCGGCGCGGACTGGCGCGACCAGCTGCGGGCGCTCGCCACCGGGTACCGGGCGCTGCTGGTGCACCACCCCTGGCTGTCACCGCTGGCCGGGACGTACCTCAACATCGGGCCGAACTCCCTGGCGTTCTCCCGGGTGGTCCAGCGGGTGGTCCGCGGGGCCGGGCTGCCCGCGCACGGCGTGACGGGCGCCATCTCGGCCGTCCTCCAGTTCGTGTACGGCTACGGCACCGTCGAGGGCCACTTCTTCGCCCGCGCCGCCCGGGCCGGCACGAGCCCGGACGAGTACTTCCGGCAGTCCATGGACTCGGTGAGCGAGGTGCCGGAGAGCGCCGAGGTCGTCCTGGAGTCCCGGGCCCTCATGGCGGCCCGCGGCGGCGACACGGTCGCCGAGATGATGGACCGGGACTTCGCCTTCGCCCTGGACCTGCTGGTGGCCGGGATCGAAGCCATGGCCGAACGCGGCTGACTCCCCCCTCGCGTCAGCCGCCGGCTACTCCCCTTGCACCAGCCGCGCCGGGAATCCCCCCGTGGCCACCGGCCCCCACCGCAGCGGCGTGATCCGGATGACGGACTTGCCCTGGCGCACCATGGCCTGCCGGTACTCCGCCCAGTCCGGGTGCTCCCCGGCGATGTTCCGGTAGTACTCCACGAGGGGTTCCACCGAGTCGGGCGCGTCGACGATCTCGGCGGTGCCGTCGACCTGGACCCACGGCCCGTTCCAGTCGTCGCTCAGGACCAGGACGCTGACCCGCGGGTCCCGCCGGGCGTTGCGGGTCTTGGCCCGCTCCGGGTAGGTGGACACCACGATCCGGCCCGAGTCGTCGACCCCGCAGGTCAGCGGGGACGCCTGCGGGCTGCCGTCGGCGCGGCGGGTGATCAGGAGGGCACGGTGGCGGGGGCGGACGAAGTCCAGGAGCTCGTCGAGCGAGACACGGGTGTTGGTCGCGATGTTCGGTGCCATGACGGCAGCCTAGTGCCGCACCCCTGGGACGTCCGGGGGCCGCCGAGGCGGACCCTGCCGGGGGTACCTTCACATGGCCAGCGCCTCCGCCAGGCCGGTGTAGACGGGGACGTCCCGGCGGACGCCGGTGACCTCCAGGACCCGGCTCGGCACCCCGTCCGGGGGCGCCACCACCCGGAGCCGGACGTGCGGCGGCAGATGGTGGCGGACGTCCGCGACCAGGCGGGCGCCCTGGGAGTCCATGAAGGTGGTCCCGGTGAAGTCCAGGACCAGGACGCGCAGCTCGCCGGCGCGGGCGTCGACGGCGGCGGCCACGGCGGCGTACAGCGCGGCGCGGTTGCCGAGGTCGATCTCGGCGGGCAGCGCGAGCAGGGTGCAGCCCGGCAGGTCGCGCACCCGGCACGGGCTCGGGAAGTGGGTCACGGCATTCACCTGGCAGACGGCGTGTGGCAGACGGCAGACGATCGTCCGGTTCCGAGTTCCGAGAGGCCGCTTCCTGACCCGAGGGCCCATTCCATCACGCCCGCCGCCCGCTTCAAAGGTGTCCGGAAAGACCGTCAGCCGGGCGTCACCTGGCCGCAACGGAGCAGATAAAGTTCTGTCCGTCCTGTGCTCGCAGTCGGGAATGTGCTGCGGAGCTCTCCTGCGCACGGCCGTGAGGCCGCGCTCGCTGAAGAGGTTCGTGGTGACTGCGTCCGACTTTTCTGGTTTGCCCCGTTTTCCGGCTGGTTTCGAGCTGGCCGAAGCCCTGGCGGTGGCGGCCCAGCAACTGCACGAGACCCTCACCCCGGACTCCACCCTGGACTCCACCCTGGACACCGCCGTACGGCTCGCGGTGCGGCTGCTGCCGGGCGCCGAGTACGCCGCGATCTGCGTGGTCGAACGGGACGGCCAGCGGCGGACGGTGGCGGTCAGCGACGAGCTGGTGCGCTCCGCCGAGGGGCCGCGCGACGAGCGTGCGCGGCCGCCGTACTGGACCCGGCTGTGGGACGCCCCCGTGGTGCGGCTCGCCGACAGCGAGACCGAGGAGGGCGGCGACGGGCCGGCCGGGCTCGGGCTGCGCTCGGCGCTGGCGCTGCGGCTGCGGGCCGACCGGCGCACCCTGACCGTGCTCACCGCCTACGCCCGCAAGCCGCACGTCTTCGACGACGTGGCGACCCGGATCGGCCGCCTGTTCACCGCCCACGTCAGCATCGCCCTGGACTCCGCCACCGTCCGCGAGCAGCTCACCGAGGCCATGCGCACCCGGGACCTGATCGGGCAGGCCACCGGGATCCTGATGGAGCGGATGAACATGGACGCGGGGGAGGCCTTCGAGAGCCTGGTGCGCGCCTCCCAGCGGGAGAACGTCAAACTGCGCGACCTCGCCCGCCGGCTGGTGGACGCCCAGCCCCCGGCGTGAGGGCTCACGCCGCCGGCAGCGACTCCCCCTGCACCGCCTGCACGTCCAGCTCCACCCTGAGCGTGGTGCCGATGGCGGCGATGCCCGCCTGCACCACCTGGTTGTAGCGCATGGCGAAGTCCTCGCGGCGCAGCTGCGCGGTCGCGCGGAACGCGGCGCGCGTGCCGCCCCACGGGTCGGCGCCGGTGCCGAGGTAGGCCAGGTCCAGGTCGACCGGGCGGACCACGCCGTGCAGGGCGAGTTCGCCGTGCACCGTCCAGCGGTCGGGGCCGGCCACCGTCAGGCCCGTCGACCGGTAGGTGATCTCCGGGTGCCGTTCGACGTCGAGGAAGTCGGCCGAGCGCAGGTGCTCGTCGCGCATGCCGTTGCCGGTGTCGATGGACGCGGCCCGGATCACCGCCGTCACCCGGGACTTGGTGATGTCGTCCGGGGCGATCTCGACGGTGCCGGTGAAGTCGGTGAACCGCCCGTGCACGCTGGAGATCCCCAGGTGCTGGGCGACGGCAGCCACGCTGGAGTGCGCCGGGTCGATCGTCCACGGCCCCGGCGGCGGCAGCTCCGCCCCGCCCTGCCGGGCCAGCGTCACCGTGCCGACCTCGGCCCGGCCGCTCGCCGTGACGATCGCGCCGGCCGCGGCGGGCGCGTAGCCGACCGCCGTGACGACGATCGTGTACGCCCCCGGCTCCAGCGGTGTCCCGTCCCGCACCGCGCCCTCGGCGTCCGCCTCGGCCCGCAGCACCTGCGTGCCCCTCGCGTCCGTCACGGTGACGACCGCGTGCGACACGGCCCATCCGTCCCGGGTGCGGATCCTCGCGGTCAGCCCCATGTCCTTCGCACCTCCCTGTACTGGCTCCGGCCCGTGACGGGGCACCCGCCACGGGCCGGAGCTGATCCTCGTGAACTACGTGCCGGGGTGGGCGAGTTCGATGTCGTGTCCGTCGACGCCGCTGCCGGTGACGGTCAGCGCGGTCGCCACCGGCGGGTAGCCGGTCGCGATCACCGTGTACTCGCCGCCGTCCAGGTCGGTGAAGGCGTACGCCCCGTCCGTCCCGGTCGTCGCGGTGCCGACGACGTTGCCCGCCGCGTCGACCAGCGTCACCCGCGCGTCGGCCAGCGGCCCGTGCGGCGCCCGGACGACGCCCTGCAGCTCGGCCCCCGCCTCCAGGTCGACCTCGACGCGGGTGACCCCGGTGCCGCCCACCTCGACGGGCAGCGCGCGCGGCCGGAACCCGGCGGCGTTGACCGCGACGGTCACCGGTCCGGGCACCAGCTCGGCGAAGCCGAACTCGCCCTGCTCGCCGGTGGTCTGGCTGGCCAGCAGGTCGCCGCGCACGTCGGTGACGATCACCATCGCGTCCTTCACCGGCAGCGCGTTCCCGGCCGCCCGCACCACACCGGTCAGCCCGCTGGTGCCGCTGAGCAGGATGTCGTACGACACCGGCTCACCGCTGACGACGATCGTGGACGCCTGCGGCTGGAAGCCGTCGGCGGAGGCGAGCAGGACGTACGAACCGGTGCCCGGCGCGTCCACCGCGTAGGCGCCGTCGGCCTGCGCGACCGAGCGGCCGAGCTGACGGCCCGCGAGGGAGATCAGCGTGACGCCGGCCTGCGGGACGGGCGCGCTCTCCGCGCCGCGGACGTGGCCGCGGATCGGGACGCCGCCGGAGACCGGGGACTCGGTGGCCACGGCGGCGGTGGCCGCGAGCCGCTGCGTGCCCTCGGGGCCGGCCTCGGTCTCCGCCCCGGCCGGCCGGCCCGGCGCCGGCTGCCCGGCCGGCGCGGCCTGCTGCGCCGGGGCCTCGTCGGCGGCGGTCTGCGCCAGGGCGCCCGCGGTCTTCAGGGGGACCTCCTTGATGAACAGCGAGCACAGCAGGGCGAGCAGCGCGATCGGCGCGGTGTAGAGGAAGACGTCCGCGATGCCGTCGCCGTAGGAACTCTCCATCAGCGTGCGGATGGGCAGGGGCAGCGCGTCCATGTCCGGGATGCTGCCGCTGGAGGAGTTCGCGGCCAGCGCGGCGGCCGACTGCGGGTCGAGGGAGGCGGCGCCCTCCTCGACGTAGTGCGAGAGCCGGTGGGTCAGCACCGCGCCCAGCGCGGAGACGCCGACGGCGCCGCCGAGGGAGCGGAAGAAGTTGACCACCGAGCTGGCGGCGCCCAGGTCCTTCGGGGCCACCTGGTTCTGCGTGGCGAGGACCAGGTTCTGCATCATCATGCCGACACCCAGGCCGAGCAGCGCCATGTAGAGGGCCACGTGCCAGTACGCGGTGTCGTACTGGATGGTGCCGAGCAGGCCGAGCCCGCCGGTCACCAGCACACCGCCGGCCAGCAGCCACGCCTTCCAGCGGCCGGTGCGGGTGATGACCTGGCCGGAGACGGTGGACGAGATGAACAGGCCGCCGATCAGCGGGATGGTCAGCACGCCGGACATGGTCGGCGACTCGTTGCGGGCCAGCTGGAAGTACTGGCTGAAGAAGATGGTGCCGGCGAACATCGCGATGCCGACGAACAGCGAGGCCAGCGAGGCCAGCGTGATGGTGCGGTTGCGGAACAGCCGCAGCGGGACGATCGGCTCGCTCGCCTTCGTCTCGATCAGCAGGAAGATCGCCAGCAGCGCGACCGTGCCGCCGACCATGGCGTAGGTCTGCCAGGACACCCAGTCGTACTTGTTGCCGGCGAACGTGACCCAGATCAGCAGCAGGCAGACCGCGGCGCTGATGAAGAAGGCGCCCGCCCAGTCGACCTTGACCCGCCGCTTGGCGACCGGCAGGTGCAGGGTGCGCTGGAGCACCAGCAGGGCTATGACGGCGAAGGGCACGCCGACGTAGAAGCACCAGCGCCAGCCGAGCCAGTCGGTGTCGGTGATGACGCCGCCGATCAGCGGGCCGCCGACCATCGCGGTGGCGAAGGTCGCGCCCAGGTAGCCGTTGTAGCGGCCGCGCTCACGCGGGGAGATCATCGCCGCCAGGATGATCTGGGCCAGCGAGGACAGACCGCCCATGCCGATGCCCTGGACCGCGCGGAAGGTGATCAGCATGGCCGGGTTCTGCGACAGGCCGGCCGCGGCCGAGCCCAGCACGAAGATCACCAGGGCCAGCTGGATCAGCAGCTTCTTGGAGAACAGGTCCGCGAGCTTGCCCCACAGCGGGGTGGACGCGGTCATCGCCAGCAGCGACGCGGTGACCACCCAGGTGTAGGCGCTCTGGCCGCCGCCGAGGTCCTTGATGATGTCGGGCAGCGCGTTGGAGACGATCGTCGAGGACAGGATCGCCACGAACATGCCGAGCAGCAGTCCGGTCAGCGTTTTCATGATCTGCCGGTGCGTCATCGGGGCGCCGGAGCCGTGCGGGCCGTGGGCGCCTCCTCCGTGCCTGGCGTGGGCCCGCACACCGGCTGGTGTGGATGTTGCCATGGGCTTCCTTTTCTCCTACGTGTTTGCGGGTGTACGGGTGCAGTCGTCGAAGCTCGCCCGGAGCCGGGTCATCAGCTGGATGAGCTGGCCGACCTCGTCGTCGCTCCAGTCGCTCAGCCGCTGGGCGAGCAGGTACGCGCTCCGCCGGGACAGCTCGTCGAGCGTGCTCCGGCCGCTGGGGGTCAGGCGCAGGATGCGGGAGCGCTTGTCCGCCGGATCGGGGGAGCGCTCGATCCAGCCCCGCTCGGCGACGTGCGCGACATGGCGGCTGGTCACCGACATGTCCACGCTGAGCAGCTCGGCGAGCCTGCTCATCCGCATGTCGCCGTGGCGGCCGAGCAGGGTGAGGACGGCGGCGGAGCCGCTGGGGCAGTCGGGCGGCAGGGCCCGCCCCATCTCCCGTTTCACGGCGCCGAAGGCGCTGAACTGCCGCGCCAGTTCCTCGTACTGCGCCCGCTCTGCCATGGCCTCTCCCACTTAAGTTGCTTGGAGCAACCATAGGAACAGTTGGTTGCCACAGGCAAATGAAATCGGCGGTTCGGCCATAAAAACTTGGCAAAGGCAAGTATTGCGACCGTAAACGTGCAGGTCGGACCCGGTGCGACCCCCGCTTGGGCAGTTCCCCGCGTCTTCGCTAGGGTCTCGGGCCATGGCTAACAACCAGGGTCCCCAGGGCAATCACGACCCCGCAGGCAGCACCCAGATGTTCCGTGCGTTCGTCGACGAGGCCCCCCGGGGCCGGCAGCCGGCCGCCGCGCCGGCCGGCCCGCGGATCGGGCTGATCGTCGGCGTCGTCGCGGCCGTCGTCATCGTCGCCGCGGTCGCCTGGCTCGCGCTGATGTAACGGGCCGGGCCCGGGGCACCGGCGGTGTCGGTGCCGGAGTGCGTCCGGGGCGGCGTCGCCGGGTACGGGAGTGCCCCGCCGGGTACGGAGTGCCCGTCGGATACCAGAGTGCCGCAGGGTACGCGGGTGATGCCCGGAGACGAGTGATGCCTGATCCCGAGTGACCCTGGCGCAGGAATGACGCCGCCTGGCACCGGAGTGACGGCTGGTGCAGGAGTGACGCCGCCTAACACAGTGACGCCTGGCACAGAAGTGACCGCTGGCACAGACGTGACGAGTGCCGCCGGATCGAGCATGGGCGGGCGTGCGGGCACGCGGGCGCTGCCGGGGTGAAGGGGCGTGGCCGGGCGCACGAGTGCGGCCGGGATCGCGCGTGCCCCTGGCACACGAGCGTCGCCGGGCGAGGAGGCGTCGCGTCGCCGGGCGCACGACTGCCGCGGGCATCGAGTGTGGCCGGGCGGATGAGTGCCGGCGGGCGCGCGTATCCGGCCGGGTGAGAGCCGTCGCCGGGTACAGGGACGTGGCCGGGTGCGCGGTCGCCGCCGCGGTACCCGGCAGGTGCCGCGGCGGCGGGTGACGGTGTGCGCGCACGCCTCCCGGGCCGCGGCTCGCGACAGGGACTGACGGCGGCGGGCCGGGACGGAAGGCGCCCGGTCCGGGTCAGTCCGAGATGAGGCCCTCGCGCAGCTGGGCCAGGGTGCGCGTGAGCAGGCGGGAGACGTGCATCTGGGAGATGCCGACCTCCTCGCCGATCTGCGACTGGGTCATGTTGGCGAAGAAGCGCAGCATGATGATCCGCCGCTCGCGGGGCGGGAGCTTGGCCAGCAGCGGCTTGAGGGACTCGCGGTACTCCACGCCCTCCAGGGCGCTGTCCTCGTAGCCGAGCCGGTCGGCCAGGGACCCCTCGCCGCCGTCGTCCTCGGGGGCCGGGGAGTCCAGCGAGGAGGCGGTGTAGGCGTTGCCGACCGCGAGGCCGTCGACGACGTCCTCCTCGGAGACCCCGAGCACCGCGGCGAGTTCGGTGACCGTGGGGGAGCGGTCCAGCTTCTGGGACAGCTCGTCGCTCGCCTTGGTCAGGGCCAGGCGCAGCTCCTGGAGCCGGCGCGGCACCCGCACCGACCACGAGGTGTCGCGGAAGAACCGCTTGATCTCGCCGACCACGGTCGGCATCGCGAACGTCGGGAACTCCACGCCGCGTTCGCAGTCGAACCGGTCGATGGCCTTGATCAGGCCGATCGTGCCGACCTGGACGATGTCCTCCATCGGCTCGTTGCGGGAGCGGAAGCGTGCCGCCGCGTACCGCACGAGCGGGAGGTTGAGCTCGATCAGGGTGTCCCGGACGTACGCCCGCTCCGGGCTGTCCTCGTCGAGGGCGGCGAGCCGGAGGAACAGGGAGCGGGACAGGGTGCGGGTGTCGATGTCCGCCGACGCCGGCAGCGCCGGTGCGTCCGTGGCCGGTAGGTCCGGGGCCGGTGCGGCCGCCAGGGCCGGAACGTCATCGATGGGGTCGAGCGCGTCGGGCGCGTCGAGCGTCTCGGGCGCTGTCTCGCTCTTGGTGAGCGTGAGCACCTTCGAGCTGCCCTGGTCTGCGGACATGCCACCCCCTTTGGGTCGCGGGACGGTCGCGGCGGACGCTCTCTCGCGAGGAGCGCAGCCTTCACCTGAATACCGGCGCCGGAGCACCGGCAAACGCTCTTTCCGCAGAATGTCACATGTCGGCAACACGCTGTAGTGACATGTCGACATGTGAGAAGTGAATAGCCCCTGGCAGCAGAGGTGCTGACGGTGTTTCGGGCCGTATTCGTCGGCAAATCCCCTGGTGGGCGTTTCCCTCTCGACGGTGACGGATCGAAGCTGCTTTCGGTTGTGCGCCGGTTCGATTCAGGACCGCGTCGATGATCCCGTCGGCGGTTGCGCCGGACGGGGGGAAGCCGTTATGCGTCGATGCGGTTGGCCGAGCGCAGGCGCTGGAAACTGCGCGCGAGAAGCCGGGAGACGTGCATCTGGGAGACGCCGAGTTCGGCGCTGATCTGTGACTGGGTCAGGTTGCTGTAGTAGCGCAGCAGCAGGATGCGCTGTTCGCGCTCGGGGAGCTGGACCAGCAGGTGCCGGACCAGGTCGCGGTGCTCGACCCCGTCCAGGGCCGGGTCCTCGTACCCGAGCCGGTCGAGCAGTCCGGGCAGTCCGTCGCCCTCCTGGGCCGCCTCCAGCGAGGTGGCGTGGTACGAGCGCCCGGCCTCGATGCAGGACAGCACCTCCTCCTCGGTGATGCGCAGCCGCTCGGCGATCTCGGCGGTGGTCGGGGAGCGCCCCAGGGCGGTGGTCAGGTCCTCGGTGGCGCTGTTCACCTGCACCCACAGCTCGTGCAGCCGGCGCGGCACGTGCACCGTGCGGACGTTGTCCCGGAAGTACCGCTTGATCTCGCCGACCACGGTCGGCATCGCGAACGTCGGGAACTGCACGCCCCGGTCCGGGTCGAAGCGGTCGATGGCGTTGATGAGGCCGATGGTGCCGACCTGGACGACGTCCTCCATGGGCTCGTTGCGGGAGCGGAACCGGGCGGCGGCGTACCGCACCAGCGGGAGGTTGGCCTCGATCAGCGCCCCACGCACCCGGGTGTGTTCCTCGGTCCCCGGCTCCAATTCCTTGAGCTGGGCGAAGAGCACCTGGGTGAGGGCCCTGGTGTCGGCGCCCCGGCTGCTGCGCTGGGGTGCGGGTTCGGTGCCGGCTGCTTCCGGGGTCGGTGGCTCGTGGGGCGGGGCCTGAGGCGCAGTACTGGCCGGCACGGTCAACTCCACCTCGTGATCCATCAACTCATCCGTCAAAAGCGGTCATAGCATCACAAGACATGTGCACTGTGTGCAAGCACCGCATAATGCCGTGTTGAAGGAGAGTTGGGGCAGAAGACGCGAAACGACCCCGCACCGGAGGGGTGCGGGGCCGGACCCACCGTGGGGTCAGAACGCGTAGTCCGCGACCACCCAGGTGGCGAACGCGCGCCACAGGGCGGCCCCGGCCTGGTGCTCCGGGTGCTGCACGTAGCGGCGCAGGGCCTCCGGGTCGTCGAACGACGAGTTGAGGGCGAAGTCGTAGGCGTCGGGCCGGTCGCTGACGTTCCAGCCCAGCTCCCAGGAGCGGATCTCCGGGACCTTGCCGTCGAGGGCGCGGAAGGCGGCCACGCCCTCGACCACGCGGGGGTCGTCGCGCTCGACGCCCTCGTTGAGCTTGAACAGGACCAGGTGGCGGATCATGATTTTCCTCCGTTGGCGACCCAGGTCATGAAGTCGCCGATGGCCTTGGCGGCGTCCGATATGCCCTCGAAGCCTATCTGGACGTAGTCCGCGGCCTTGGCCGGGTCGGTGATGATCAGGTAGAGCACGAAGACCACGAGCACGTAGACGGCGATCTTCTTCACATGCACCGCCACCGCGGCCTCCCCTGTGCCTGCTGTGTCCGTCGCGTCCGGGGCGCCTGTTGGAACGCCTGTTTGCCGGCCGCGAGTGTAGCTTCACGCCGTCTTCGACGACCAACGGCGCGCTGAACGGCGTCCGCGCCACGTGCCGTTTCCGATGCCCCCGGCGACCGGCACGGGGAGGCGGCCCGGCGGCGGGCGCGGGATCATCGGTCCATGGACGTCACCCTGCACCTCGCCCAGGACCCCGAGGCCGACGAACTGCTCGGACGCTCCCCGCTCGCCGCGCTGGTCGGGATGCTGCTGGACCAGCAGATCCCGATGGAGTGGGCGTTCAAGGGGCCCTCCACCATCGCCCGGCGGATGGGCGCCGGCGACCTGGACGCGCACGAGATCGCCGTGTACGACCCGGAGGCGTTCGCGGCGCTGCTCTCCGACAAGCCGGCCGTGCACCGCTACCCGGGGTCGATGGCCCAGCGGATCCAGCAGCTGTGCCAGTACCTCGTGGAGCACTACGACGGTGACGCGAGCGCCGTCTGGGAGGGCGTCGGCGACGGGCGCGAGCTGCTGAGGCGGCTTCAGGAACTGCCCGGGTTCGGCCGGCAGAAGGCGCAGATCTTCCTCGCGCTGCTCGGCAAGCAGCTCGGGGTGACGCCCGAGGGCTGGCGGGAGGCCGCGGGCGACTACGGCGCGCCCCGGTCCTTCCGGTCCGTCGCCGACATCACCGGGCCCGAGTCGCTGGCCAGGGTGCGCGCGCACAAGCAGGAGACGAAGGCGGCGGCCAAGGCGGCGAAGGCGGCCGAGGCCGGGGAGTCCGCGCGGGAGTAGCGCCCGCGTCAGCCGACTGGACCGCTCCGGCGTGCGCCGGGCTCGGTGCCGTTCCCAGCATGGAGCATGACCGAGCCACCCAGCGGAACGCGCCGGGGACCGGAGTTCGACGACCGGCGCGTCCACGCCGCCCGTGACCCGCACGCCCCGAGACCGCCGTACGAGGGTCCCGAACCGCCCTTCGAGGGACCGCTGCACCTGCTGTCCCGGGCGGCCTGGCAGGCGGTCCTCGTCACCGGTGCCGTCTCGCTCGTCCTGGGCGTCCTCGTCCTGGTCTGGCCGGGCGCCTCACTGCTCGCCGCAGCGGTCCTGTTCGGCCTCTACCTCCTCGTCAGCGGCGTCCTCCAGCTCGTCGCCGCCTTCGGTACCCACCGGACGACCGCGCTGCGCGTGCTGGCGTTCGTCAGCGGCACCCTGTCGGTCCTGCTGGGGCTGTTCTGCTTCCGCGACCTCACGCGGTCGCTGCTGCTGCTCGCGCTGTGGATCGGGATCGGCTGGCTGTTCCGCGGGATCACCCAGACGCTGGCCGCCGCCTCCGACCCGGCGGTGCCCGCCCGCGGCTGGCAGATCGCCCTCGGCGTGGTCACCGTCCTCGCCGGGATCGTGCTGATCGTCTCGCCGATCGAGTCGGTCGCCGTGCTCACCGTGGTCGGCGGGTGCTGGCTGGTCGTGGTCGGCGCGGTCGAGTTCGCCACGGCGCTGCGCATCCGGAGCCACGCCCGCCGGATCCCCCGGGAGGTGTGACCCCGTGCCCACACCCTCCGACCCCCCGGGTGCACCCCACTCCGACATATCCCCCCACCACCCCGCCCCGTCGCCACTTCCGTCCGCGACACCCCCACCCCCACCGACCACCGGCTCCGGCCCTTCCCCGGTCGGGTGCGGTACCCGGCGGCGTCCGTCGACCACCGGGCCCGGCTCTGTCCCGGATGTCTCTGGCCCTTCCCCGGTCGGGTCCGGTACCCGGCGGCGTCCGTCGACCACCGGGCCCGGCCCTGTCCCGGATGTCTCTGGCCCTTCCCCGGTCGGGTCCGGTACCCGGCGGCGTCCGTCGACCACCGGGCCCGGCGCCACCCCGCTCACCCCCGCCACCTCGCGCCCCGGCGCCACCCTCCGCCCCGGCATGTCCCCGGCCCGGTCCGGGAGTTCGAGGCGGGTTCGTCGCGGGGCGCCGTGCCGGACCGTCGCCGGGCGGTGGGGCGGTGGGGCGTCGCCGTGTCCCACCGCTGCGCCGGGCGGGCGGATTCCACCGGCCATGCGATGGACGCCGTACGCCGTCCGGGGAGATGACCTGCTGTGAGCACCTCGCCGCAGACCCGCCGAACCGTGCGCCGCCGCACCTGGCCACGGATGCTCGCGCTGCTGCTCGCCCTCCTCCTGCCGGTGGCGCACGCGGAGTCGGCGGCAGTGCCCGTCGCCGCCGTGGCGGGCGAGGTCGCCGAGGCCGACGTCCTCGACACCGCCCTCAGGCCGCCGGGGCGGGACTCGCACCGCCCCGTGGTGCCGCAGCGGCCGGTCCACCCGGCCCCCTCGCCCGCGCCGGCGACGCCGGCCCACGCCCCCCGGACGCCGACCGGACCGCCGTACCCACTGCGCACCCTGCGCTCGGTGGTCCTGCGCTGCTGACGGACCGCCCTTCCCCCAGGTCAGTCGGTACGACGCAAGGAGGCACGACCATGCCCTCGGATCCGTACGCCGTGCTGCGCGCCCTGGTGCGCGCGGAGGCCATCCGTAACGAACCCAAGCCCGAACTGAAGGACACCAAGCAGCCGCAGCAGCCGCCGAAGAAGCGGAGCCGCTGAGCCGCCGGCGGAGGCGGGCCTACCGCCTCCGCCGCGCTGTGCCGAACAGCGAGCGGGTGATCTCCCGCCCGATCCGGGTCCCGACGGAACGGGCCAGCGACCGGAACAGGTCGCTGCCGACGACCTGTTCGACGACGGACTCCTCACGCGGCCGGGGCCGCGCGGTCCCCGTCCCCGACTCCGTCGCCCGGGGCCTCGGTCCGGCCTGCGGCTCCCGCGCCTCGGCCGCCCGCAGCTTCTCGTACGCCGACTCCCGGTCCACCGCCCGCGCGTACCGCCCGTACAACGGCGAGGACGTCACCGCACGGTCCAGCTCGGCCGGTTCGAGCGGGGCCATCAGGGACTCGGGGGCGCGCAGCCGGGTCGCGGCGACCGGCGTCGGGGCGCCCTTCTCGCCGAGCACCGTGACGACCGCCTCGCCGGTGCCGAGGGTGGTGAGCAGCTCCTCCAGGTCGTAGGCGGAGTCGGGGAAGGTCCGCGCCGTCGCCCTGAGGGCCTTCTGGTCGTCGGGGGTGAAGGCGCGCAGGGCGTGCTGGACGCGGTTGCCGAGCTGGGCGAGGACGTCGCCGGGCACGTCCTTGGGCGTCTGGGTGACGAAGAAGACGCCGACCCCTTTCGAGCGAATGAGCCGCACGGTCCGGGTGACGGCGTCCAGGAAGGCCTTCGACGCGCCGTCGAAGAGCAGGTGCGCCTCGTCGAAGAAGAACACCAGCCGGGGCCTGTCGGCGTCACCGGTCTCGGGCAGGTCGTGGAAGAGGTCGGCGAGCAGCCACATCAGGAAGGTGGAGAACAGCTCCGGCCGGTCCTGCACGGCCGGCAGTTCCAGCACCGACACCAGGCCCCGCCCGTCCTCCGCGGTGCGCAGGAACTCCGCGGAGTCGAACTCCGGTTCCCCGAAGAAGACGCCCGTGCCCTGCGCCTCGAAGGCGGTCAGCGACCGCAGGATCACCCCGGCGGTGGCGGTGGACACCCCGCCGACCGCCTTCAGCTCGGCCCGGCCCTCGTCGGAGGCGAGGAAGGCGACGACCGCGCGCAGGTCCTTGAGGTCGACCAGCTCCAGGCCCTTGCCGTCGGCGTAGTGGAAGATCAGGCCGAGGGACTGCTCCTGGGTCCGGTTCAGCTGGAGCACCTTGGCGAGCAGCACCGGGCCGAAGCTGGTGACGGTGGCGCGCAGCGGGACGCCCCGGCCGAGGCCGCCGAGGGCGTAGAACCGGGCCGGGAAGCCGGTCGGCGTCCACCGCTGGTGCACCTCGGCGGCGCGGGAGCGGATCCGGTCGTTCGCCAGGCCCGGCGCCGCGACGCCCGACACGTCGCCCTTGACGTCGGCGAGGAAGACCGGCACGCCCTGCGCGGAGAGCTGCTCGGCGATCAGCTGGAGCGTCCTGGTCTTGCCGGTGCCGGTGGCGCCCGCGACGAGCCCGTGCCGGTTGAGCACCGGCAGCGGGATGCGGATCCGGGCGTCGGGCAGGCACCGGCCGTCCCACACCAGGGCGCCCAGCTCCAGCGCGGGCCCGGTGAACGCGTACCCGGCGGCGATCTCCAGGGCCTCCCGCGGGAGGGCGGGTGCGCTGCCGGGCGCCTCGGGACGGACGCCCGCGTGCGCGGTCTCGCTGTCACTCATGTCGGACCCCTGTTCCGTTTCGCCCCGGTTCACGGCATCTTTTCCAGCGTTGCACTCCCTCTCCATGGCTGCGCCCGGAACGTCTTGACCGGTAGGCTTTCCGTGTGATCTTCAAGCGCATCGGAAACGGCCGGCCGTACCCCGACCACGGCCGGGACAGCACCCGGCAGTGGGCGGACGTCGCGCCGCGCCCGGTCCGCCTCGATCAGCTCGTGACGACCAAGCAGCAGCTCGACCTGGAGACCCTCCTCGCCGAGGACTCCACCTTCTACGGCGACCTCTTCGCGCACGTCGTGAAGTGGCAGGGCGACCTGTACCTGGAGGACGGCCTGCACCGCGCGGTGCGCGCCGCGCTCCAGCAGCGTCAGGTGCTCCACGCCCGCGTCCTCGAGCTGGACTGACGGCCGCGCGGGCCCTCGGAACGGCACCGGCGGGCCCCGGCTTGGCCCTTTCGGGTTCATCCTGGGCGGCTCAAATGATCATCAGGTAGGCATCACCGCCCCGGCGCACTACGCTGCGCTCATGAGCATGCTGACTCCCCCCGGCATGGGCGGCCAGTACCGGATCACGGGGGACAAGTACCCGCGGATGCGTCCACCCCGTCGGCGCGGCAGGCTCGTACTCGTCGTCACCGGGTCCGTCGTCGTGATCGGCCTCCTCAGCTGGGGCACCCTGCAATTGGTCGACGTCTTCACCGGCGGCGGCGACAGCGCCTCGGCGGCCGGCACCAAGGCGGGCTGCGCCCGCGCGGCGACCCCCTCCCCCTCGCCCAGCCCGGCCGTGGCCGTGCCGCGGCCCGGTGCCGTCACGGTCAACGTGCTCAACGCCACGACCCGCGGCGGTCTCGCCAAGCGGACCGCCGACGAGCTGAAGAAACGTGGCTTCACCATCGGCGAGGTGGGCAACGCGCCCAAGCAGTGGGACAAGAAGGTCAAGGGCGCCGGGCTGCTGATCGGGCCCGGCTCGGCCCTGAACACGTCGCTGCCGGTGCTCGCCACCCAGCTGCCCACCGCCGAGCGCAGCACGGACGCGGCCCGCAAGGGCGCGGCGGTCGACCTCATCATCGGCAACGGCTTCCGGGAACTGGCGAAGAAGCCGGACGCCGACCGCGCGCTGGCCGCGCTGACCGCGCCGCGGCCGGCGGCCACCGGGACGAAGGGCTGCTGAACGGGCGGCCCCGGCCCGCCGCCGAGCGGCGGGGGCGCGGCGCCTGACCGGCGCTTGAGCGGCCCTGCTCGCCTGCCTCGTACGTCCGGCCCTGCTCGCCTGCCTCGTACGTCCGGCCCTGCTCGGCTGCCTCGTGCGTCCGGCCGTGCTCGGCTGCCTCGTGCGTCCGGCCGTGCTCGGCTGCCTCGTGTGTCCTGCCGTGCTCGCCCGCCCCGTATGCCGGGTCCTACTCGGCCGCCCCGTACATCCGGTCCCCCGCGTCGCCCAGGCCCGGCACGATGTAGCCGTGCTCGTTGAGGCGCTCGTCGACCGAGGCGGTGACGACCGTCACCGGGGTGCCGGCCAGCTCGCGCTCCATCAGCTCGACGCCCTCGGGGGCGGCCAGCAGCACCACGGCCGTCACGTCGTCCGCGCCGCGCCGGATCAGCTCCTGGATCGCCGCGACCAGGGTGCCGCCGGTGGCCAGCATCGGGTCCAGCACGTACACCTGGCGGCCGGAGAGGTCCTCCGGCATCCGGGTGGCGTACGTCGAGGCCTGGAGCGTCTCCTCGTTGCGGATCATGCCCAGGAAGCCCACCTCGGCGGTCGGCAGCAGCCGGACCATGCCGTCCAGCATGCCGAGGCCCGCCCGCAGGATCGGCACCACCAGAGGGCGCGGGTGGGAGAGCTTGACGCCGGTAGTGGTGGCGACCGGGGTGGAGATGTCGACCTGTTCGGTGCGCACGTCGCGCGTGGCCTCGTAGGCGAGCAGGGTGACCAGTTCGTCGGCGAGCCGGCGGAAGGTCGGGGAGTCGGTGCGGCGGTCGCGCAGCGTGGTGAGCTTGTGGGCGACCAGGGGGTGGTCGACGACGTGGAGACGCATGGGCACAACAGTAACCGCGCTCCGGTGCGGGCACTCCCTGGCGTCAAACCGGCCATCCGGGGGAAGGTGAGAGGGACGGATAGGGGTGGTGTGCCTATGCCTGACCTGCCAGAGCGGCCCGATCGCGCGTCCCGGGCGGACGCCGGCGCGCCGGAGACCGACGCCCAGCGGAGGCGGCGCCGGGCCCAGTTCCTGAGGGAACTCGCCGAGGCCCGGGCCCTTCGTGACCGCGTCCAGCCGCGCCGGGCCAAGGCGGCCCGGCTGCGCCACGCGATGCGCATGCGAACGTTTCGCTGGTAGCTCCCGCGGCCCGTCCCCGGGCGGGAAGAACCGCGTACCCGGCGGTCGTTGTGGGGGTGGGCGTGCGCGATCCCGGCCGGAAGCCGCGTACGATCCGCAGGTGGCGGCAACGAGTGTGCTGGTGAGTCGTTCGCGGACGTGCGATCAAAACAGCCGGACACAGCGGGCCGAAGACGTCCCCTGAACGCCTTGTTTCTGCCACGATTCCGAGTGGGTGGGACTCGGAGCCCGAGCTCTCCCCGCCCGCAGCCTCCGCCGGGGGGACCCCCAACCGGCACGCCTATGACCAGTGGGAGAGTCACGGTGTACTTCGCCGCACTGCTCGCGCGCACCGAAGACGGGTGGGAAGCGAGCGACACGGAGCTCGACGATGTGGAGACCCTGTCGGATCTGGCCGACCTGGCCCGGGAAGCCTCTCCCGACGAGGACACGGTGCTCGTCCTGATCGAGCAGGAGGACGCCTGGTTCGGCGTGGTCCGCGTGGACGGCGAGGACGACCCTCGTATCTACGTCTCGGACGCCGCCGCGGCTGCCCGCAGCAGCTATGGCGAGATCCTGCTCACCGACGAACTGCTCGGCCGTGAACCGGCCGACGACGCCGACCTGGACGCCCTCGACCTGGACGGCACCGAGGACGGGGAGCCCGCGGACGGCGTCGCCGACGGCGACGAGGAGGACGGCGGCTCCGCCGAGGCCGTGCCGCACGGCCCGGTCGGCGACACCGGCATCCTCGACGACCTCGGCGTCACCGAGAAGGAACTGCTGGCGCTGACCGAGGACGCGCTCACCGAGATCGCCGAGTCCCTGGGCGCCTCGGAGACGCTGGAGACCGTCCGCTGACCCGGCCCGCCCCGGGCGCGCCGCCGGACCCGGTGCGCGACCCCTGGCGGGCCGCGATGCGGCTCGCCCTGGACGAGGCCGGGCGGGCGGCCCGGGGCGGCGACGTCCCCGTCGGCGCGGTCGTCCTCGCCGCCGACGGGACGACCGTGCTCGCCGCCGGGCACAACGAACGCGAGGCCACCGGCGACCCCACCGCGCACGCCGAGGTCCTCGCGGTCCGGCGGGCCGCCGCCGAGCTGGGCGAGTGGCGGCTGACCGGCTGCACGCTGGTGGTCACCCTGGAGCCCTGCACGATGTGCGCGGGCGCGCTCGTGCAGTCCCGGGTGGACCGGGTCGTCTACGGGGCCCGCGACGACAAGGCGGGCGCGGCCGGCTCCCTGTGGGACGTCGTCCGCGACCGGCGCCTCAACCATCGCCCCGAGGTGATCGAGGGCGTGCTCGCCGAGGAGTGCGCGGAACTGCTCACCGACTTCTTCCGGGCCCGGTGACGCCGCCGCCCCCGGCGGGGGCGGAAACGGATTTCGGAGCACGCGCCACCGTGCTGTAAGGTCTCCCTCGGTAGCGTGTCCGAGCGGCCGAAGGAGCTCGCCTCGAAAGCGAGTGTGGCGCAAGTCACCGAGGGTTCAAATCCCTCCGCTACCGCTGGCAGAAGGGGCGCCCGGTTCATCGAACCGGGCGCCCCTTCGGCTTCCGTCTCAGTTCCCCTCTCAGTTGGCCCGGAAAACAGGGGCATGAAAAAGTGGAGATCCTTAGGATTTCTCCTGGTTACGGCGGGCCTATGCGCACTGGCAGGGCTGATAGTCGCCATGGCCACCATGCAGTTGTCTTCCACGGCCCGCATATTGGTCACCGTGCTCATCGTCCTCGTTGCGGGCAACATGGCGGTTGCCGGTGTCACGCTGGCGCGGAGTCGGCACGGGTGATCCGAAGGCCCTGGTCATCCGGCATGCGGGCCGTCTGGGTTTCCGTCTCGTTCACCGCCGTCCAGAGCCGTCCAGAGCCGTCCAGAGCCGTCCAGAGCCGGAGCCGTCCGGAGCCGTCCAGAGCCGTCCGGAGCCGTTCAGGGCGGACCACGCAGCGGAGGAGAGTACGGGCCCGAACGGGTCCGAACAGCCCCGGATCGCGCTCTGAACAGCACGAACAGACCTCCCCGAAAGGGCGGTCCCGATGGGGCCGTCCTTTCGGCGTGCTCCGCCTCGGCCGGGGTCAGCCGACGCGGACGTCCCTCTCCACGGTGACCTGGTCGATGTCCGTCGTCCGGACGGTGATCCGCATGGTCCAGACGCCGGGCAGCGGAAGCCGGAGCCCGTCCGTGGCCCAGTAGCCGCCCCGGTTCGCGAGCCCGGCGTCGATCGGGCCGACGTCCCGCGCGCGCAGGGTGAAGGTCAGGCGCAGCTCGGGGACGGTGACGATGCCCCCGTCGGGGCCGAAGACGACGGCCTGCACCTGGTTCCGGCCCACCCGTCCCGGGGCGAGGTCGACCTGCACCTTGCCGTGGCCGCTGGGCGTGCCCACGTCGAAGGGCACCACGCTGCTGGAGGCGGTGGGCCGGCCGGGGTCGGCGGCCGTCGTCCGCGCCGCGGCGGACTCCATGGCGGCGCGGCCCGGCAGGGTGACGGTGAGCAGGGTGGTGATCACCAGCACCAGTACGCCGGTCAGGAGCTCGGCGAGGACGGAACGGCGGAGCAGGCGCCGGTGCCGGTCCAGCGGGCCTCGCCCGTCACCGGCGGCGCCCGGCAGCCCCGGGGCCCCGCCCCGCCCGGACCCGGCGGAGCCGCCGACCCCGCTCACGGGCCCGCCCGCTCCCTCCCCGGCCCGCCCGGTCACCGCCTCCCCGGCCCGTCCGGCCACCGCCTCGGCCCGCTCGCCCGCCCCCGCCGGTGCGCCCACCGTCACCGGCACCCGCGCCCCGGCCTCCGACCGGGCCGGTTCGCTCGCCGCCGCCGTCCGGCCCCCGGCCGCCTCGGCCCGCTCGCCCGCCCCCGGCTGCACCCGGGCCCCGGGCTCCGCCCCTGCCGGTTCGCTCGCTGTCCGGTGGTGGGTCCAGCGGAGTGTCCAGCGGCGGGAGAAGTGGGCCGCCGCCAGCAGCAGGGCGACCGCGGCCACCTTGGCGAGCAGGACACGGCCGTACGTCGTGCCGGTGAGGGCGTCCCAGGAGCCCAGGCTGCGCCAGGACTGGTAGCCGCCGGTGACGGTGAGGACGAGGACCGAGGCGGAGGCCAGCCGGGAGAAACGGGTGACGGCGGCGGGCGTGAGGTCGTGCGGGGCGCGGTGGAGGACGGTGAGCAGCGCCGTGAGGCCGCCCAGCCAGACCGCCATGGCCAGCAGGTGCAGCACGGACGACGCCATCGCGACCGGCACCTGGGGGCCGGCCGAGGCGTGGTCGGCGGCGGCCCAGGTGACGGCCAGCGCCACGGCGAGCGCGCCGCCGGGTGCCGGGTGGGCGGTCCGGCGTACCAGGACGAGGGCCGCCGCGAGCAGGGCCAGCCGGGTGAGCAGCGCCAGTCCGGGCCGGGTGGTAAGGGTGGCGCCCAGCACGGCCGGGTCGAGGGCGTCGGCGAGGCCCGTGCCGCGTTCGTAGGGGCCGCGCAGGAGCAGCAGGGCGGCCGTGGAGACCACCAGGGTGAGCCAGGCCGCCGGCAGCAGCCGGCGCAGCGCGGCGGTGGGGCCGCGCAGCACGGCGGACCGGAAGACGGTGACGCCGACGAGCAGGGCCAGACCGCCGTACGCGGCATAGCGGGCGGCGTTGTGCAGCGAGGCGGTCGCCGGGTCCTCGCCCGGGCCGGTGACCGCGGCGGCCGTCGCCGTCGGCGCGCCGACGGAGAAGACGAACGCGCCCGAGACCGGGTGGCTGTCCGCCGAGACGACCCGCCAGGCCACGGTGTACGTGCCGTCCGCCAGGCCGGCGGGCAGGCCGACCCGGACGGTGTCGGCGCGGTCGCCCGCGTGCGCGGCCCCACCCGTGTCGACCGGGCGGTTCTCCGGGTCGATCACCCGCACCGAGTCGTCCAGCAGCCCGACGGACTCGGTGAAGGTCAGGGTGAGCCGGCGGGGGGCGGAGTCGAGGACGGATCCGTCGGCGGGGTCGGTGCGGCCGAGCGCGGCGTGCGCGGACGCGGGGGCCGCGCCGCCGAGGACGAGCAGGACCAGTACGGGCAGCAGCAGCACCAGCCGCCCCGTCCGCCGCCGGGTGGCCGGCGGGGCCGCGCCGCCACCGTCGCCGTCGCCGCAGTGCCGTGCCCCGCCCTCGCGCATCCCCATCGCCGCCCCGTCGTCGGACCTGCTCCCGGGATACGTACGGATGCCGGGGCCGGTGTGCTCACCGGAACGCCGGGCGCGCGGTGTCCGTCAGCCGGCCTCCGCGCTCACCAGGTGGGCCGCGCCGAGACGCCCCCGTCCACCACCAGGTCGTGCCCCGTCACCCAGGACGCCAGCGGCGAGGCCAGGAACACGCACGCGTCACCGACGTCCTCCGCCCGGCCCAGCCGGCCGAGCGGCACCGCCCGCCGCCAGCGCCCCACCCCCTCCGGCCAGGCCTCCGCCAGCCCTTCCCGGTCGATCAGCCCGGGGGAGACGGTGTTGACGCGGATCCCGTGGCGCCCGTACTCCAGCGCCGCCGACCGGGCGTGCATCACCACCGCCGCCTTGGAGGCGCAGTAGTGCGCGTGCGCCGGCGCCGGCGCGCTCGCCTCGGTGGAGGCGATGTGGGTCACCGAGCCGCCCTCGCCCTGTTCTCGCATCACCGCGACGGCCGCCTGCGTGCAGGCGAAGACGCTGGTCAGGTTGGTGTCCACGACGGTCCGCCAGTCGGCCGCGGTCATCGTCGCGAGGTCCTGCACCGGCTGCACGGCGGCGTTGTTGACCAGCGCGGTCAGCCGTCCGCCGCCCCACTCGGCCGCCTCGCGGACCACGCGCCGGCACGCGTCCTCGTCGGTCAGCTCCCCGCGCAGGACGACGGCCCGGCCGCCCAGCTCCCGCACCCGGCCGGCCACCTCCCGGGCCGGCTCCACCGACGTACGGCAGTGCACGGCGACCGCCGCGCCCTGCTCGGCGAGGCGCAGGGCGATGCCCCGGCCGATCCCGCCGCCCGCGCCCGTGACCAGGGCGACCTGTCCCTCCAGCAGTCTCATGGCCGGCACAGCTCCGCGATCCGCCCGGCCCGGTCCGGGTACCGGGCGGTCAGCTCGGCGGCGTCACCGTGCTCGTACCCCGCGAAGGTGAATCCGGGCGCCATCGTGCAGCCGAAGAACGTCCAGGAGCCGCCCGCGGCGACCCGCCCGCCCATCCAGGTGCCGGCCGCCACGGTGAACTGCGGGTGCTGGCCGCCGAGCACGTCCGGTCCGAGGACGGCCGTGCGGGAGCCGCCGTCGGGGGCGAGGAGCAGCAGCTCCAGCGGGTCGCCGAGGTAGAAGTGCCAGACCTCGTCGGTGGGCAGGCGGTGCAGGGCGGAGTAGTCGTCCCGCCGGAGCAGCGCCACGATGGCGGTGCCCTCCGGGCGTCCGTCGGGGCGGTCCGGTCCGGCCCAGGTCTGCCGGAACAGGCCGCCCTCGCGGGGGATCGGCTCCATGGCGTAGTGCGCGACGAGGTCTTCTGGAGTCACCCGGGGAAGGCTACCGCCCGGGACAAAAAGGCGAGTTGGGCGCGCTTCTCCGGCAGGTACACGTCGGGGAGGTCCACCTCCGGCAGCACGACCTCCGGCCCCGCCTCGAAGCCCTGCCGCACGAAGCGGTCGATCGCCTTGGCGTTGCGCACGTCCGGGTCGATCACGATCCGCTGCCGGTCGAGCGTGAGCAGCAGGAACGAGACCAGCGCGACCAGCAGCCCGCCCGTCCAGCCGGCGCGCGCGCTGTCGGCGGACGCGGGGGCCAGCAGCAGGTGCGCGCCGATGTCGCCGGGCCGGACGTCGTAGCACTCGCCGACCCGGTCCGCCTCCGGCTCGTAGGTCTGGAGCAGGGCGGCCGGTTCGCCGTCCTTCACCACCAGGTACGCGTGGTGGGTGTCGAGGGTGTCCAGGTGGGCGTAGATGCCCGCCACGTCGTCCTGGGCGAGCCCGTTCATGCCCCAGAAGGCGGCGCGTTCCTGGCTCACCCAGCCGTGGACGAGCTCCGCGTCGCCCTTCGCGTCGAGGGGCAGCACGCGTACGGTGCCGTAGCCGTCGACCACCTGTTCGTGGACGGCGGGGCGGTCGGCGTACGGGTCGGTCATGGTCGTCTCCTTCGTCAGGCGGGCCCAGTCGGTGACGACCGGGACGAGGTCTCCCCTGGTCCACAGCGGAAGCTGGTCGCGGTGGTGCGCCGAGCCGGGCACGCCGGACGCGCCCAGCGGCACCACCCACAGGCTGTCCTCGCGCCGGGCCAGGTCCCACACGTACCGGGCGGCCGGGCCGCGCGCGGCGAGGTCGGTGAGGCCGGGGACGGCCGAGGTGCACAGCACGCAGTCGTGGTCGCCGGACAGGGCCGGTTCGGTCTCCGCCCCGGGGGCGTACGGCGTGCCGGGCAGCGCCCGCCACGGGGCGAGGCGGTGGGTCTCGCCCCAGCCGCGGGCGGGGGCCGGGTCCGCCGCCACCTCCTCCAGCGCCGCGCGCACGAGCGCCGGGCGGTCCACGCCGTACAGCTCCTCGGCCCTCAGCAGGTTCTCCAGGGCGAACGCGATCCGGGCGGTGAGCCCCAGCCAGGGCAGCAGGGCCTCCGGGTAGGCGGGCGGCTCGGTGAGCCGCGTGAACGCCGGCTCGGCGGCGAGCCGGCGCACGACCGCGCTGCGGACGGCCGCGTAGGCGGCGGCCGGTTCGCTCGCGGCGTCCATGCGGCGGTCCCAGCGCAGCAGCCGGTCGCGCAGCGCGGCGGCCGCGGGGGACAGGCCGTCGAGGGCGGCGAGGCGGTCCAGCAGGGGCGCGGCGGACGCGAGGTGGGTGTCCATGTGGAGGGCGGGCATGTCGGCCGCCGACCACCGGTCCCGGCCGCTCAGCAGCGCGGCGATGCGGTCGGCGCGGTGCGGCGGGGCGAACTCGACGCCGAGCGGGGTGGACGGGCCGCGCTGGTTGGCCATCACCGCGACGCCGTCGGTGAGGCCCGCGCGGGGCGTCTCGTGCCAGCCGCGCCACTCGTGCCCGGGCTCCCACGCGGGCACCAGCCGGACCCGGTTGGCCTCGGCCCGTACCGGCACCCGGCCCGCCACCCGGTGCAGGGTGCCGCCCTCGGTGTCGGCGGCCAGCACCACGTTGACCGGCTCCACCCAGGTGTCGAAGGCGCGGTCGACGTCGGCGACCGTACGGGCCCGCAGCAGCGGGAGCAGGGTGGCGAAGCCGAGGTCGGACGTGACGCGCGGCGGGTGGCGCAGGGCGAGGGCGAGCGGGGTGTCCGGGGCGTCCGGGAAGAACGTGCCGTCGTCGAGGCCCTCCGGGCCGCCGGCGATCACCGGCCCGCGCCCGGTCTCGATCACCTCGACCGGCACCGGGTCCGCGCCGCGCACCTCGACGGACTCCGTCGCGCGGTAGGCGCGTTCCCACCGCCCGTCCGGTCCGAGGGCCTCCACGCCCGCGCCCGTCCGCCGCAGCCGCTCCCGGTAGAGGTCCTGGTAGTCGGCCATGGCGTTGGTGATGGCCCAGGCGACCGTGCCGGTGTGGCCGAAGTGGGCCATGCCGGGGACGCCGGGCACGGCGAGGCCGACGACGTCGAACTCCGGGCAGCTCAGGCGGATCTGCTGGTAGACGCCCGGCTCCTCGATGAACCGGTGCGGGTCGCCGGCGATCACGGCCTGCCCGGTGACGGTCCGTTCCCCGGCGGCCAGCCAGCCGTTGCTGCCGGAGGTGCCGGGGCCGTCCGTGGCGAACAGCGCCACCGCCTCCGGCCCCAGATGCCGTATCACCTGCTCCCGCCAGAGCTTGGCGGGGAAGCCCGCGAAGAGCAGGTGCGTGGCGAGCCAGACGGCCAGCGGGGTCCAGGGCTCCCAGCGGCCGGGGGCGAGCCCGGTGCCGGCGAACTCGGGGGTGCGGCGGGCGCCTTCGGCGAGTCCTTCGTTGACGCCGTCGACGTAGGCCCGCACCCAGGCGGCCGTGTCGGGGTCCAGCGCATCGAAGGAACGTTTCGCTGTGTCCGCCAGCCGTGCCCGTCTCGCCAGTACGTCCCAGGCCGCGGCGGCCGGACCGAGGAAGGCCGCGGAGGTGCCCTGGGCGCGGTGGCGCTCGACCTCCAGCTGCCAGGCCCGGTCCAGGGCGGTGACCCGGCCCTGGGCGCGGGCGAGTTGGCGGGCGTCGGCGGCGCGCAGGTGCGGGATGCCCCAGGCGTCTCGGTAGATCTCTGTGGTCACCTGGTCATCACCCTGTCATCCTTCTGAGCTTTAGGTTAGGCTTCCCTAAGTTTGCCGTGGCGGAATGGTACGCGAGATGTGAAGGAGTGCCATGGGGCAGGGGCACGGTTGGCAGGGCACGGTCCTGAAGCTGATGGGAGCGAAGGACTTCGTCCTCACCGTCACCGGCGCCGAGGACGTCACCCCGGAGTACCGGCGGCTGCGCTTCACCGACGGCGGACTGCTCACCGCCTGCGAGGTCCACCCCACGATGTGGGCCCGGCTGTGGTTCGACAACGCGGGCAAGCCGCACCAGCGGGCGTACACGCTGGTCGACCCCGATCCGGCGGCGGGCACCTTCAGCCTGGAGTTCGCCCTCCACGAGGGGTGCGCCAGCGACTGGGCGCGGGCGGCGCGCCCGGGGGACACGATCGAGGCGACGGTGCAGGGCACGGGCTTCCAGCATCCCCGGCCCGAGCCCTCGCACGTCTTCGCGATCGGCGACCCCGCCTCGCTGCCCGCGCTCAACTCCCTCCTCGGCGCCCTCGGCCCGGCCCCGGCGACCGTCTGGTTCGAGGGCGGCCTGGACGGCCTGCCGTGCCACGCGGACCCGGCCCGGCACGAGATACGCCAGGTGCCCCGCACCGGCACCGGCCTGGTCGACGACGTACGGGCCACGCTGCCCGCGCTGCTGGCGGCCACGCCCGACCCGTACGTCTGGATCGCCTGCGACGCCGCGACGACCCGGACCCTGGCGTCGTACGTCCGCAAGGACCTGTCCGTGCCGAAGGACCGGGTGCACGCGCTGGGGTACTGGCGGGCGGGCTGACGGCTTCGCTCCGGGCGGCGGACCGGGTGGGGGACACCTCGCCGAACGCCGCCTGGTGCCGTGAGCCGTCACCGCCGGTGACCGGTGACCGGTGACCGGCCGGCCGTCCGTCCGAGCCGGTGGCCGAGGGCGGTACCGCCACGACGCAGAGGCAGACGGCCCAACGGCAGAGGGCCGGACCGCTGATGCGGCCCGGCCCTCTGACCTGGTGAAGCAGGCGGGACGCGGCCTCGTGGCCGTCGTCGTCCGGATGTCGTGCGCGGAACTAGGCCGCCTCGGCTCGCGCCGCGCGCGCACGCGAGTCGGGCTCCTGCGCGTCCTCGAACGGCGGGAAGTCGTCCTGCCCGAAGTCGGGGGCCTGGAAGGGCTGCGTCGTCGGAGGCGGCGATGCCGCGCTGGAGCGGCGGGGTTGCCCGTCCGGGGCGGAGAACAGCGGCGTCAGATCGATGGGAGGTCTCTCTTTCGGTACAGGTCCCTGACGGGGCCTGGTGTGCCGTGACCGGGCACAGCGGTCCTACAGCTTGGTCATCTTGGCGTACGGGCTCAGGATCCGCATCTGCGCCGAGCCGAAGTCCACGAGTGCGGCGATGCCGTCCTCGATGCCGACCACCCGGCCGAGCCCGTAGACGTCGTGCGTGACCTGGTCGCCCGTGGCGAAGTGCTTGGGAGCCGGTGCGACCGGGACCTTGAAGGGGCTGGTGGGCAGATGACGCTTCGGTCCCGCAGGCTTTGTCATGGTTCAGTATGAGCCTACGAACGCCCCGCGCGCTGTGTCCGCGGGCACAGATCCGGCATCGGGCCGGGCCGACCGACGCCGAAGGGCCCCACCGCGAGCGGTGGGGCCCTTCGACAACGTGCCCGGTGAGGCACTGGCGGAGGATACGAGAGTCGAACTCGTGAGGGGTTGCCCCCAACACGCTTTCCAACTGTGTTGGCGCGGTCTTGGGCGTCGTTCGGGGCCGTTCACCTGGGTTCATGGGAGGCCGCCACTGGTGTGGAAACGACTCCGGGTCTCACCTGAACGGCCGTGAACGGGGCTGAATGAGACGGAAACTGAGACGGCCTGCTGCGCGGAGTCTCACGCGATGATCTCGGACCGCTCTCGAACCTGGTCGTCTAGCTTGCCGTCCACCAGGTCGCTCAGCGCGGCTGCGTATCCGGCCATGACCGCCTCGTGTACGACGTCGTGGAGGTGTACAGGGATCGTGTTGAAGATGCCGGAGCAGATGTTCGCGGCTGCGTCGTACGCGGGCCGGTAGTGCGTGTCACGGATGCCGGCGCCCAGGTGGCTCACGAGACTGCGTAGCCCTTCCTTGTGGTCATCGCTCACGTCGACGTCGCTACCCTCGTGCCTTGGTCGAGAACCGCACTCACGGGGCCTCGGCCGACGACAGTCAGCCACGACGGCGGGTGCGCTGACTGATCAGGCGCGCGTGTGTCTCGCGGTACCCCCACCGGCCTCAGCCACGCTGCCTGGTGACGTCCGCCAGAGCAAGCCTCGACGGCAGAGGCGTGGTCACTGGGCGTTGGGGTCGTGACTTCTTCGCCCCGAAGCACTTCGGTAGCGCTACTGCATTGAGAGGGCGTGCCCGTCACCTGCGCCGATGGTCCGCAGACGTCCGTGCTCGTCCGCGGTTGTTCGTCAGCGTTGTCACGCAGTGAGACGCTCACCCGGTGCAGCTCCCGATGCGCTTGGTCAGCGCACGGCAGCTCAGTTCTCCGGGTGCAGGCATAACACGTCCAGTGTGGCAGATCATCCGCGGGGGCCCAGGCCAGAGCGGGGTGGGGGTGGTCACCCGCGGGCGTCCTCTGTCAGCGTTGGCCGACCTCGCACGGCCCAGGGACGGCCCAGCCGTTGGATCATCCCTCTGGCTGAGCTGCCGCTTTCGGTCCACTCACGCGCAGTAGATCGTCCATAGCGTTAAGTGCTGCTCTCACGAAGGCATCAAGGCAGTCATTGAGGCGGGAGTGCATTCGAAACCACGAATCGACGGGCCCCTCCTCGGGATCAGCACGACCTCCGTCCTGCCGCCGACGCCGCAGCGTTTGAGCGTGGAAGGTAGCTGGGACAGGCACAACACCCCCTGCACCGAGCCTGCGGCCGCCCTGACCGCTGCATCGACTGCAGCAGCTAAGGCATCGAGCCCGCGCGCCGCTGCCGCACCACGTATAGAGCCGCGACGACCGAGATCATCAGGAAAAGCAGCGCGCCACCGCCCGATATCACCGCCAATACGGCTGCCCCGCCGCCCCCGACATCATCTTCACGGGCGACGACCTGTGGATCGTCCGCCTGGTACCGGACGGTCAGTGGGCTGCCGACAGAGTTCTTGCCGCCGCCGCTGCCTACCGGAAGATCTGCCACCACGGTCCGTCCATCGGCCGCGAACTTGACCCGGCAGTGGCCCACCATGCACGAGCCGCTCGTATGCAACGTCGCACGAGCCCGCTCGCCGTCTTGGAGAGAGCGTAGGTGTTGGGCCGCCGGAAGCATCACCAGTGCCGACAACGCGCCCAGTAGCAGCGCGAGCACCAGCGACCCTACTAGGGACGCGCGAGGCCCTAAGCTGCCGCTCTGCTGGTGCGCGCTGGAAAAACCTGCGTTCGATATGCCCTTCAGGGCTCTCACCATCCGTTTCAGTTGACGTCGAGGCTGTGTGCCACGTCTCACACGTGGAGTGCACCTCGTATCCATGGTGTGAACAGGATAAAAGTCTGGCGAGGTGGCATCGGGTGCTGATTCGGCACATCGGACACGGCCTGGCTGCCTGCTGTCGGCAACGAAGGTCGGCGGAGCGGCCTTGGGCTGGAGCTGCTTTGGGGTGAGTGGTCATGGCCCCGTAAGCTTCCGGCGAGTCGGGCAGTCTGTGGACCTGCCCGTAAAGCGCGACGTTGGGGCCATGATCTTCGAGGCTCACGCCAAAGTGGCTCCGTAACTGGCTGTTCTCTATCCGGCCGGGTGATCGACGGGGCTCGAACAGGGGCCTGGTTCGGGTGAGTCTGCCGGTGCGGACGCATGGAAGAAGGGCCTCTTGGTAGCTCGCGGATGTCGAGTCCAGCGAGGAGCAAGAGGCCCTGTTGTCGAAGTGTCGCGTGGTCACGGGTGGTGGGTCCTGTCCGTCCACTCCTGGGTGTGACTGTGTCGCCCATAGGTTCAGGAACGCGGCCGACCGGCCGGGACGCTGGCCCCGGTACGGCTCGGACATGAGCGATGCCGAGTGGGCTCTGGTGCGGGCTCTGCTGCCGGTTCCGGGGTGGCTGGCAGGCCGGGGCGGGCGGCCGGAATCGACGGCATCCGCCACCTCCCCAACTCCGCGCATCTTTACCGCGTACGCCTCCACGAATGCCTCCGCGACCTTGGACAGCAGCAGGCCACCGAGTACGCGCATGTCCCAGACGTTCGAGACGATGAAGTGCAGGTTGTGGTGAGGGTACAGGCCGCCTTCGTCGAGGACCGGATGGATCCTCAGCTTCATGTCCGGAAACAGCAGTTTCTGACGACGGGTGAGCTGGTGGTCGACCTTGTCGATGGTCTTGTACCAGCGCTGCGGCTGCTTGACCGCGACGTAGCGCTTCCCGCAGGGCCTCGCCGTGCTTCTCGAAGTAGGAGGCGAGACGCGGAAACCCACCGAAGTCGACCAGATCACCGCTGGCAGTCCAGGGGTTGACCAGGTGCGTGCCAGCCCAACCGATCGTGCCGCTGGTGGTGTCGCGCACCATGGCCATGGGGAGCAAACGGTCTTCCTCGACCAGGTCCTTGTCCTTGGTGAGGAAGATCTTGTCGGCGCCGGTGGCGATGCCGATACCGACCTTCGTTCCGGTCTCGGTGTCTTCAAGGAGCCGGAACCGCTCGGTGAGGTCCTCCAGGACCGCGAGCCTCGCTGGCGAAGCAGCCGGCCACGAGTCCTCCTCCGGAAACCAGTGAGGCATGCGAGCAGCCTGGTAGGATGCCGAGGCGACCGTCGGCGGCTCGCCCTTCAGGTACCAGCTCGCGAACTCCCGCGCCTGCTCCGCTCCGAAGGACCGATTCGTGTCCGCGGTGACCGCTGCACCCCGGGCCTTGTTCGAGATGAGGGTGATCGCGGGATAGGCCGAAACCTGATCGTCGAAGGCGTCGACGTCGTGCATCACGAGGGCGAGATCCATGCTGAAGTGCTTGGTCACCAGCTGCCTCAGCCGCTGGCCGTACTGGTTCCGCATCCAGCGGTCCGCGCAGATGAATCCTAGCTGGCCACCTCGATTGAGGCTACGAAGGGCCACCTCGTAGAACCCGATGTAGATGTCGGCTCGGCCACCCATCGTGGAGCAGGCCCGGCGGTAAGCGGCCATCCGGTCGTCGGGAACGTCTTCGAGCCGGATGTCCGGAGGGTTACCGACGACGTAGTCGGCGCGATGTTCGGCGTCTGATTGCAGCAGGTAGTCGCCCTGCTTCACCCACGCTGTGGCGACCTTCCTCGCGTCCTTCGGCTCCCAGCCCTCGCCCTGCAGCGTTTCCGTGATCAGCACCCTGCTCTGCTCCACGTTGCGGCTCAGCAGGTCGAAGGCGCGGACGGCGTCGATTGCATCGGTGATGGGGCGCTGGTGCGCATGGCATGACGCACTGATTCGGGACGCGGCGACGGTCAAGAATGCGCCGCCGCCGCAGGCTGGCTCCACGAGCCTCAGATCGCAGAGGTCCTTGTCTGCGGTGTAACCGAGGAGATCCAGGATGAGCTCGACCACCCACGCACGCGTGAACACCTCACCGTGCTCCACGGCCTCCTGCAGAGACTCGGGGAGGGAGAGGTCGTCGGTGCTGAACAGCGCGATAGTTGCCACGCAAGGACAGCACCGCCGAACCCTCTCGAAGCCTGACTTCCATCCACAGAGCGTAGTCGGTTAATAACGGGATTGGGGGTACGGTCGTCAGCGTCGGGCGCGGGGTTGATCGGCTCGACTGCAGCTCGCGCAGGCCGGTCAGGACTCTCCCGATGAGCATCGGGGCGGCTTGTCGACCGCCGAAGCCTGGCTCACCGAGGGCGCCTCGCTGCGCTTGAGGTCAGGTGCGGGGTGGATATCCAGCCGCAGTCCGACAGGGCTGTCTACTCCAGTCGCTGCACCGTCTAACCTGCGGAGCATGATTCGTGCGGTGGTGTTCGACGTGGGTGAGTGTCTTGTCGATGAGACCCGGGAGTACGGGACCTGGGCGGACTGGCTGGGCGTGCCGCGGCATACGTTCGCGGCGATGTTCGGGGCGGTCATCGCGCAGGGGCGCGACTACCGCGAGACGTTCCAGGAGTTCCGGCCCGGGTTCGACCTGACCGAAGAGCGCGAGAAGCGCGCGGCTGCCGGGAAGCCGGAATGGTTCGGCGAGGACGACCTCTATTCCGATGTGCGACCCACGCTGGCCGCGCTGCGGGAGGCCGGCCTGTGGGTGGGCATCGCCGGGAACCAGACCGTGCGTGCGGGTGGCCTGCTCCGCGGGCTGGACCTTCCGTCCGACCTGATCGCCACCAGTGACGACTGGGGAGCGTCGAAGCCGGACGTGAAGTTCTTCGAGCACGTCATCGAGGCGACGCCTGCCGAGCCGGGAGAGATCCTGTACGTCGGGGACCGGCTCGACAACGACATACGTCCGGCCGTGCAGGCCGGGCTTCTGACAGCTCTGATTCGGCGTGGGCCCTGGGGCACGATTCAGCAGCGTGACCCGGATGCGGACTCGATTACCACGATGCGCATCGACTCGCTCGCGGAGCTGCCTGAGAAGATCGCCAAGTTCAACGCTGGAGAGCGCTGACAGTCGTTCCCCAGTCGTAGAGACGATCGTCGAGGTCTCGGACGCACTGCTCGTTCTGCCATGGGGCGAGCGTGCGTCGGACCTCGCGGATACGTTCCATACCCGTGGCGTACCAGGTGATGGCGAGCTGGTCGAGGGCTTGCACGGCGTACCGGCATGCCGCCTCAGGGTGGCCGTCCGCAGCTTCGACCGCGGCGAGATCACCGAAGACGACCGTGCGCTGCTTGTCCGACTCGGGCGGCAGGTCGTCGAGAACCTCCTGAAGAGTCTGGCGGGCTTGTGGCAGATGGCCGGCCTTCAGCTGCGTGTTCCCTTTAAACGCGGACAGGCGCACGGGGCTGAACCAGTCCAGCCACTCAGGGGTGGGGTGCTCGGAGCCCGAGGAAAGGGCGTCCTCGGCGTGTCCGATCAGGCGGAGCGCGGCGCGAGGGTCGCCGCATCGAGTCTCGCATTCCGCCTCGACTGCATCCAGCCATGCCCAGAGCTCCGCGGAGGCGTCTCCGCGTCGAGCGTAGGTGCGGGCGGCCATCATGCGCTCGATCGCCGCTTCCCGGTCATCGGTCCAGCCGGGGATAAACGACATGCGGAACGCGACGTCATCGGTGCACTTGCGCTCGATCGCCCGCGAGGAGCGCACCCCGGTGGTGTAGCCGTAGATCAGCAGCCGCAGCATCAGCCGGGGATCGTAGGGCGGGTAGCCGCGCTCGTCGGTGTAGTCCGCCAGCACCAGCGAGAGGTCGAGCACCTCATCGACCAGGTCGGCGACGAACCGGGCGAGATGGTCCTCGGGCAGCCAGTCGTCCAGCGACGGAGGCAGCAGCAGGACCTGGTGCGGGTCGAAGGCCCGAAACGTCTTGTCCACCGCCGCCGGACGGCCCCGAGACCGCTTCTTCCCGACCGGCTCGACCTCGAACAGTCCGTCCCCACCATCGTGATCATCTCGCATGAAAGATCGCGAAGCGCCAGCGGGTCGCCGCCGGGCCTTCGTACGTGTCAGTGGTCAGCCTTGCTGGCGGAAGTCCAGCATGCAGAAGACCCTGTCGTAGCGGTGTTCGCCGACGGCGACGAAGTCGGGGAGACGGCCGAATTCGGTGAAGCCCAGCGACCGGTAGAGGTGCAGGGCGTTGGTGTTGTCGCCACGGGCGTCCAGGGTGAGGACCTCGATACCCGCCTCCCGGGCGTCAGCGATCAAGGCAGCGGTCAGCGCCCGGCCGACGCCACGACCATGGGCAGCAGCATCTACCGCGATCTTCTCCAGATCGGCGTGTGGCCGATGGGTCGGTCGGGCGTAGCGGAGCCAGTACCCCAACCCGACAAGCCGACGGTCGAGGTAAGCGGCACGCAGGGCCGCATCCCCGGCCTGCACCGCAGAGACGACGTCGCCGAAAAGTTCCGCCACCTCATCCCGCGAGGGTGGTTCGACCCAGCCCAGCGCGGCACCTCCACTGACCAGGTCCGCCAGGATCTGGTGGGCCGACTCCGGGAACCACACCTCCAGCTCCGGATCGGAAGTCAGCTCCATGGCGTCAAGGATGGCGGGCGCAGTGGTCACACCGCTGGTCATGGCCGGATTCATGGCCAGCAGCCTAGGCCAGCCCCAAGGCCCAGCCGAGATCCCTCGCTCCAGCCTCGGCTGCAGCTAACCCGTTACTGACCCATGCTCCTAGCCTCTTCGCTGTTGAAGGGGGAGTCATGGCGCTGGTCCGCAAGGGATCACGACGGATCGTCGTCGACGGTACGGCCTACCGCTGGCGGCTTCGAGGCAGGCCGACCTATCTCCAGGGCTTGGCCTGGTCGCCGTGTACGTTCGCGGTCGAGAGTGCGGACACCCCGGGACTGACGCTCGTGGTTACCACCGACCAGCCGCATCCGAGCAACTGGATGGGGCGCGAGGCTGAGCCTGTACGACCGTCCAATGTTGCTGCGGCTGTTCGGCTTGCCCTGGGTGAGGGGTGGACTCCGACGACTCCGGGTTCCGCGTTCCACCTCGACCAGTCCGCCTGCTTCACGCCTTTGCACTGAACGGCTCGGGGAATCGGCGGGGCTTTGGTGAGCGTACCGTCGGTCTGTAGTCGCGGGGAGGTGGCCGACGTGTACGTACACGAGGTGGTTCTGAACGAGCTTGCGCAGGGGCTCAGGCCGACGGCCGAGGGTGTCGATTGGTTCGAGGGCCTTGCGGAGGAGAACCAGCGCAAGGTCCTGCACGCACTGGTGTTGTTCTGCGGGCAGGCCCGCGCCTGCGAGGAGGACGTGCCGGAGAGCATTGCGCGTTCCGGCATTCGTCCCACTCACACGCCGGCGGTGATGCTCAGGAAGTGGCGCTTCGGGATGGAAGCACTCCCGGCCTATGAACTCACCAAGTCGTTCCGCCTGCTCATCGCCCTTTTCAGCATCGCGGATACCCGTAGGCGGATGCTGCATTGTGCCGATGGGTGCGGCCACGAGTGGCACAACCTGTCGGATCCGCGGCGGGACGCAATCTAGTACTCCAGTCTGACTTCGCGATCTTGTCGCGGACCCGGCTGGGAACGGGTA